>JADFNQ010000043.1 GCA_022563285.1 Chloroflexota bacterium
GTAGGGCTTCCGCCCTGACTGCAGGCCTAAAGCCCTGCAGCTACGATTGCTGGTCCTCTTTGTTTTTACCTTCCTCTTCCTTCTTCCCGCTTCCCTCTTCCTCTTTCTTCTCCTCCTCTTTCCCCTTCCCCTTGCCCACCACCACCATCGCCGGGCGCAGGACGCGGTCGTACAGCTTGTAGCCGCGCTGCACCTCCGCCAGAACCTTCCCCTCCTCGCCCTCGGCCTGCATCACGGACTCGTGGACGCCGGGGTCGAACTGCTGGCCCTCGGCCTCGATAATGGTGACGCCGGCGTTCTCCAGGAGCAGCATGAGCTTCCGGTGGATCAGGGCAACGCCCTCGAACCAGGTGAGGCCGGCCAGGCGGGCGTCCAGACTACCCAGGGCCCGCTCCAGGTCGTCCAGGATGGGGAGGATGTTGATGACAAGGGCGGCGGAGGCGAAGCGGCGGTTCTCGTCCCGCTCCTGCTCCACGCGCCGCTTATAGTTCTGGAAGTCGGCCTCGGCCCGCTGCCAGTTGCCGAGGTACTTCCGCGCCTCCTCCTTGGCCGCCGCCAGCTGCTCCTCGATAGAGGCTTCGACGGGCTCGGCCGGGGCGGGTTCAGACGGGGCGGCTTCGGCCTCGGGCGGCTCGGCAGGCTCTTTCTTGCGGGGGTTCTCGCTCATCGCGGTCCTCCAAGCGGAGGTCTAGCCGAAGTAGGCGTCCAGGAGCTCCTCCATGATGCCGCTGATGTAGCGCACCATGGAGACGGCCTTGGGGTAGTGCATACGCGTGGGCCCGACGACGCTGATGGTGCCGCGCAGGCTGGAGGGGCCTCCGTAGCGGGAGATGACGATGCTGCACTGCTGCATGGCGTCATCGGGATGCTCGCTGCCGATGATGGCGGTAACCTCCTGGTGGCCGGCCCGCGCCAGGGGTATCGCCTTGGCGAGGTTGGGGCGTCCCAGCAGCTCCATCAGCGCCAGCATACGCTCTCCTTGGGCGAACTCCGGCTCGCGCAGCATTTCGCGCAGCCCCTCCAGATAGGCCTCTCCGAACGACTCGGCGCCCTCGGACTCCATCAGGTCGAGGGCGGCACGAACGGTCTGCGCCTCCAGGGATAGGTGCTCGATCTGCATCGCCCGGATCTCATCGACGGCGCGGCCCGCGTACAGCGAGTTGAGCCGCGCGGCCACTTCGTTCAGCTCATCCTGGGATAGCTGCCGGTCCAACATAAGCGTGTGCTGGAGGACAAGCGTTTCGTTGAGGACGAGGACGAGGAGGGCCACGAAGTCGTGAACGCTTACGAGCTGTAGCCGGCGCAGGCGGGGCCGGGCGGCGTGAGGGGCGGTAACCACCGAGACGTAGCTCAGACGGGCGGCGAGCACAGCGGCCGCTAGTTGAGCCCATTCAGCCGTCTCTCCCGCCGCCTGGTGGAACTGGTGCCGTATCGTCTGCTGGACGGCGACCGGCGGCTCCTGCGGCCGCATGAGCGCCTCTACGTAGTAGCGATAGCCCCTATCGGAAGGGATGCGCCCGGCCGAGGTGTGCGGCTGCACGATGTAGCCGTCCTCCTCCAGCCGCGCCATCTCGTTGCGGATGGTGGCGGAGGAGACGGGCAGCCCGTAGCGGCGGACGACGGCGCTGGAGGCGACGGGCTGGGCGGAGCGCACGTACTCGTCCACGATGAAGCGCAGGAGCTGCTCTCGTCTCTTGGTAAGCATGTCGATTTGCCTTAGCAATTAGCACTCGCCGGGTGAGAGTGCTAACCGAAGCTCAGCGTAGCACCCCCGGCGAGAGGGTGTCAAGAGTGGATCCGCGGGCGCCGTATTGACCCCCCTCGGCGAAGCTTGCTATACTCAGCGCGACTTCCATCTGGAGTGCAAAGGAGTGCCCCGCCATGACAGAAGCGGAACAGGCGGAACAGGAAGAAGCCCCCCAGAAGAAGGGTGGCAAGAAAAAGAAAGTGTTCTTCCTCCTGGCCCTAGTCGGCGCTATCATCGCTGCCCTCAAATTCCGGCGTCGTCGCGACTCCTCTGAAGAGGAGGAGTAGACACCGGTAGGCCTGCCCAGTCCCTTGGTACCTGACCTCGCGTTCCCCGGGAGCGAGCTAGCCTCGTGGAGATAACCTGGCTCGGCCATTCCTGCTTTCGTATTCGAGGCCGCGAAGCCACCGTCCTCACCGACCCCTGCCCTCCCTCCTCCGGCTATACCATCGGCAAGCCTACCGCGGACATCGTGACCGTCAGCCATTCGCACGAGGACCACTGCTACGTCAAGGCGGTGGCCGGCAAGCCGGTGCTCATCCAGCGGCCGGGGGAGTACGAGATCCGCGGCGCCTTCGTCACCGGCATCGGTACCTACCACGACGAGCGCCAGGGCGCCACTCACGGCCCCAACGTCTCCTTCGTGGTGGAGATGGAGGGCGTCCGCGTCTGCCACCTGGGAGACCTGGGGCATGCGCCGACGTCCGATCAGGTGGAGGAGATAAGCAGCGTGGGAGTGCTGCTGGTCCCTATCGGCGGGAACACCACAATCGATGGGGCGACAGCGGCGGAGGTGGTAAGCATCATCGAGCCCGCCATCGTCATCCCGATGCACTACCGCACCGAGGTCACGAAGAACGAACTGGCCCCCCTGGACCGCTTCTTGACGGAGATGGGCGCCAAGGATTTAGAGCCCCAACCAAAGCTAACAGTAACCCGCAGCACCCTTCCCCACGAGACACAGGTTAGGCTGCTGGACTACCGCCGCTAGCGGCCACGGGCCGCCAGGTAGGCGCCAGCGATAGCCGCCGCCCCCAGCATTGACACCGGTATAGCGATCGCTAGCAGGAGGGGCAGGTTGGATCCCTCATCATCCTGCGCGGTCAGCGGTTGCAGGCCTCCCTCACCCAAGGGCGGCCGGCCAAGCTCCTCCACCGCCACCGGCATCATCAGGTCCTTAGGTAGAACCGGCTCCCGCCCCTCGATCGCCGCCTGGACAACCTCGGCGATAAGCGCGTGGCCGTCGTCGTTGGGGTGAAGGTTATCGTCAGCCACGAGCTGCGCGGCGCGACCGCGAAACAGGGGATAGACGCTGGCCAGGTCCGCCCCCAGCTCCGGATCGGAGACCACGCCCTCCGTTACGCCGTTGATCTCCCGGACGGCGAAGTCCGCTACCTGGTCCTCGGCCCCGCCCCTGCCCGAGAGGGGGCTGTAGAGGTCAAGCACGATGATGGCAGCCCTGGGGGCCGCTCCCCGTAGACGGCGGAGCACCTCCGTCAGGTTCTCCTCCAGCGTGTCCATCATCTGCTGGAGGAGGACCTGACATTCCGGGCCGAGCGGATCAGCCAGGCAGGGAGAGTCGGATGTGACCAGGGCCAGCAGGTCGTTGCCGCCGATATCGATGGTGATGATCTCCACGTTATCGTCTGCGGAGGAGGTGTCTTCCTGGCGCTCGCGGATCTCATTCAGCGCCCGTTCCAGTTGACTGCCGGGCAGGAGCAGATCAGAGCTGGTAGCGCCGGGAACGCCTAAATTGACCAGCTCCAGGCCGCGGTCGCGGTAGCGGTCGCTCTTGCGCAGGGCATCGTAGGTGAGGGCGACGTAGCCGCCGCCGGTGGGGTCCGAGGCTCCGACGCCGAAGGCGAGAGAGTCGCCGAGGGCGACGTAGGCGGGCGTCTCCTTGGCGGCGGCGGGCGCCGCCGGGGCCAGGAGAGCGAGGAACAGAAGGGCCGCCAGCAGCGGCAACAGTCTCCGCATAAGTTCTATTATCGAATCTTAGGGGAGGTAGGCCAGGGGGTCTACCGGCGAGCCACCGATCCACAGCTCGAAGTGGAGGTGGGCGCCGGTGCAGTAGCCGGTGCAACCGATGGCGCCGATCTGCTCGCCCTGGGCCACGGCCTGGCCCTGTGCAACGTATATCGCCGATAGGTGCGCGTAGACGGTCTCAGAGCCGTCCCCGTGCCGGATAATTATGTAGCTGCCCAGACCCCAGTCCAGACTGGCCGAGAGGACGACCGTCCCGGAGGCGGCGGCGACGACTGGGGCACCGTAGCGGCCGAAGGCGTCAATATCGATCGCCAGGTGGTAGGAGCTGCCGCCGCGCGATTCGCCGTAGTACGAGGATAGGGGGCCGCTGAACGGCCAGACGTAGCCGGTGCTGGCCGGCGGAGGCGGCTCGGGGGCTGGATCGGGCTCCGGCTCGGCCGTGGGCTCCGGCTCTGGGTTGGTGGCCTCAACGACGGTGACGGCGGCGGGGATGGGCGGCGGCGGCGGGGTAGCACCGGGAAGCACTAGCACCACCCCCTCTAAAACGCTATCCACTGAGGCGATGCCGTTGGGAACAAAGGCGATGATGCTCTGCACGTCGATCTGATAGAAGGAGGCGATATCAGAGAGGGTGTCGCCCAGCTTCACGTTATAGATGAGGCCGTTGACGCTGGGCACCTGGAGCTTCTGTCCCACCAGCAGCAGGTCCGGGTCCTCGTGCAGATCAGCGTTGTTCCAGAGGATGAAATCGACATCGACGCCGTAAGCGGCGGCGATGGAGGCCAGGGAGTCTCCCGGTTGGACGGTGTAGATGACAAAGGCGGGCTGAGGTTCGGGGGTCGGCTCAGGGGTGGGTTCGGGAGTGGGCTCCGGAGTGGGCTCTTCTTTCACTTCCGGCTCGGGCTCCGGCTGGGGCTCCGGGTTGACGATGTAGATGCCGGGAGAGGTTGCCAGAACGACGGGCGGTCGCAGGTAGCCGGCGGAGGAGCTCTCGGCGACGGCCTCCTCAGGGGCAGCATCTACAGAGACGAAGGGGCGGGCCACGTGGCCTAGAGACCCCGTCGCGGCCAGGACGGCAGCGACGAAGGCGATGAGAAGGAATACTCCGTGCAGGCAGTACCTTCGGTATTCGGTTTGCGGCCTGCCCTCGGTGCGCGGGTCAGAAGCGCGTTTCTCTCCGCCCCGAGGCCGGCGTGGGGGCAACGCGTGCGGTTCCCGAATAACCTACCTCCTGTTTTTCTCCTCCTGTTGCCAAGACAGCACCGTTAGCGGCGCCGCCTCAGATAGACGTCCTTGATAATCGCGGGTTATTATACCCTATTTGTCAACTCCTTCACAAATTGACGCGTTATCGCAGGGGTTTGTAACAAGCGCTGGGGCTGGGACTTGGGGAAATATCGGTGAACGCGGGGCCTATCTAGACGGCGTCTTTGATGGTGGCCAGGAACTCTTCGTTGTTCTTGGTGCGCTGCAGCCGCTCCAGGATCAGCTCCGTCGCTTCTGTGTTGCTTGGCGAGCCATGGGACACCAGGGCGGTCATCCGCCGCAGCAGCAGCACCCGCTGATAGGTCTGCTCGTCCAGGAGGAGGTCGTCGCGGCGGGTGCTGGAGCGCTGGATGTCGATGGCCGGGAAGGTGCGCTTTTCGGCCAGGCGGCGGTCCAGGAACAGCTCCCAGTTGCCGGTCCCCTTGAACTCCTCGAAGATCACCTCGTCCATGCGGCTGCCGGTGTCGACCAAGCAGGTGGCGAGCATGGTCAGGCTACCGCCCTCCTCGATGGTGCGACCGGCGCCGAACAGCCGCTTGGAGGGATGCAGGGCCACGGGGTCGATGCCGCCGGAGAGGGTACGGCCACTGGGCGGCAACGCCAGGTTGTAGGCGCGGGTGAGGCGGGTGATCCCGTCCAGGAGGACCAGGATGTGGCGCCCGCACTCCACCAGCCTCTTTGCCCGCTCTATCCCCATCTCAGCCACCCGGGTCTGTTCCTCCACCGGATCGTCGAAGGTGGCGGCGAGCACCTCCGCCTGCTCTACGGAGCGGCGCCAGTCCGTCACCTCCTCCGGACGCTCACCGATGAGGAGGACGATGATGTGTATGTCCTCATAGTGATCGGCCACGGCGTGGGCGATGGCCTTCAGGAGGATGGTCTTGCCCGCCTTGGGCGGCGACACGATGAGGCCGCGCTGGCCGCGGCCGACGGGGGCGATGAGGTTGATGACGCGAGTGGAGAGGCTGCTGGAGCCGGCCTCCAGGTCTAACAGTTCATGGGGGAAGATGGGGGTTAACTGCTCGAAGTAGGGGCGGCGCTTGGCCGACTCCGGGTCCAGGCCGTTTACGGCGTCCACGCGGAGCAGCCCGTAGTACTTCTCTGAGTCCTTGGGCGGGCGAGCGGTGCCCATGACGTAGTCGCCGGAGCGCAGGGCGAAGCGGCGGATCTGGGTCTGGGAGACGTAGACGTCGCTGAGGCTGGGCCGCAGGCCGTCGGCCCGGAGGAAGCCGTAGCCGTCAGGGGCGAGCTCCAAGATGCCGCCGGCGAAGTAGTTACCTTCGCGCTCAGCCCTGGCCTGGAGGATGCGGAATACGAGCTCTTGCTTGCGCAGGGAGCCGGTGCCGCTTAGCTCCAGCTCCTTCGCCACTTCTTGGAGCTCATCACGGGTGCGGGTTTCCAGTTCGATGAGATTCACTGGGGAGTCGGGAATGGGTTCCTCCATCTCAGCAGGAGCGTTTGGCTCTGCGGTTGTTGGGTTTCTCGGGCCTCTTTGGACCCACGTGCGTTTACTGGACACGGTTCAAATCGGGGAGGCAGATTCAAAATACATCATAAGTTCAAGACGCGCAAGGCCCCGCTGGCGTTAACGGAACGACGACGAGAATAATTAAGTGCGTACCTTCGCAGCCTTACGAGCGTCCTCCAGAAACTTTTGCATGCCCGCATCGGTCAGGGGATGCTTGAACATCGCCTGGAAAACAGCGTACGGCATCGTGGCGATGTGGGCGCCCGCCTGGGCGGCCTGGATCACGTGCAGCGGATGGCGCAGGCTGGCGGCCAGCACCTGCGCGGGCAGATTGTAGCGGTCGAAGATATCCACGATGTCCCCGACCACCGTCATCCCCTCCTGGCTGATATCGTCCAGCCGTCCCACAAAGGGGCTGACGTAGGTCGCGCCGGCCTGGGCCGCGAGCAGCGCCTGGTTGGGCTGGAAGATGAGGGTGGTGTTGATCTTGATCCCTTCCTTGGACACACGGTAGATCGCCTCCAGGCCGTTCTCGTCCAGGGGTATCTTCACCACGATGTTGGGGTGCCAGGAGGCGATCTTTCGCGCCTCCTCCACCAGCCCGTCCACGTCCTGGGCCACGCACTCCGCAGAGATGGGGCCGTCGATTATGGAGCATATCTCGACGACGACTTCGCGGTAGTCGGTCCCGGAGGCGGCCTTGGCCCAGAGTGACGGGTTAGTGGTGACGCCGCTGATCACGCCGAACCGGGAGGCGGCGCGCAGCTCATCCGCGTCTGCCGTGTCCAGCCAGAGCTTCATCTTTTCTTTCTCCTCCTTCAAACCGGCTTGAACACCGCCAGGTAGGTCATGACCGGCAATAGCAACGTCGCGATGCCGCTGAACACTATCGGAACGTTATCGGCGAGCGCTTCCTCGAGCTCAGGGGTTTTGGCACCGGCTTTCTCCGCCTTCAGTGAAGCCAACCGCGCTCTTCGCAGGCCCAGGCCAATCAACGGCAGGCAAACCAGGAGGCTCACAAGATATAAGGCTTCCTGGGCCAGCAACCAGCCGGTAGTGATTAAATTGTAGTCCATCTGGGCCCACATGAAAACCCCGCTAATCCCCACGGCGATAATGCCCGGCACCAGCAGAAGCCCCTGATAATGAGATGCCTCCTCAAAAGCAACGGCCTTCAGCTTCACGTCATCCAGGCGCCAGCCCCTGATCAGGGGAAACTGCACGGCGGCCAGCCCCATCACGTACCAGAAGGCGCTCAGGACATGCAGCAGGGTGAGTGTGTCCTCGGCGATCACGCAGGCGCCGTGGGGGAGCGGGCCGAGCGGCGGGAGGCGCCCCCCGCGGCATGCCCGGCGCGCCCGCGGGGCAGACGTCCGGCCCCGGCGTGATCCAGGGCGGCCCCCACGAACCCGTCGAACAGCGGGTGGGGACGGTTAGGACGCGAGCGGAACTCGGGGTGGAACTGAGAGCCGACCATCCAGGGATGATCTCTAAGCTCACAGATCTCCACCAACGAATCGTCGGGCAGGGTGCCGCTGGCCACCAGCCCAGCCTCCTCCAGTTGGGTACGGAACTCATTGTTCAGCTCGTAGCGGTGGCGGTGGCGCTCGATGACCTCCTCACGCCCGTAGGCGGAGCGTGCCTTGGTCCCCTCCACCAGGCGACAGGGGTAGCCGCCCAGGCGCATGGTGCCACCCTTGTCCCGCACGCCCTGCTGCTCAGACAGGAGGCTGATGACAGGGTAGGGGCTCTCCGGGTAGAACTCCGTAGAGTTCACCTCGTCCGTACCGAACAGGTGTCGGGCGAACTCCACCACCATCACCTGAAGCCCCAGGCAGAGCCCCAGGTAGGGCACGCCGTTTTCGCGGGCGTAGCAGGCGGCCTTTATCTTCCCCTCAAAGCCGCGCTCCCCGAAGCCGCCGGGCACAACGATGCCGTCTATCCCCCCCAGAACATCGCCGAGGTCCGGGATCTCCATCTCCTCCGAGTGCAGCCAACGAATGTTGATGCCGGCCTCGTGCTTCACGCCGGCGTGGATCAGCGATTCCTTCACGGAGAGATAGGCGTCCGGGAGCTCCACGTACTTGCCCACGAGGGCGATCTCCAGGTGCTTGTGGGGGTTCTTCAGCCGTTCCACCCACTCCCGCCAGTCCGCGAGGTCGCCAGCGCCGGAAGGGAGGTTCATCTTGTCTACGATGAGATCGCCCAGGCCCGCCTCCTCCAGCACCAGGGGGACCTCATAGATGGTGGGCATTGTGAGCAATGGAATGACCGCCTGCGGCGGCACGTCGCAGAAGAGCGATATCTTGTCGCGCAACTCGTCCGCCACCGGCCGGTCGCTGCGGCAGACGATGACGTCCGGCTGGATGCCGATGGAGCGCAGCTCACGGACGCTGTGCTGGGTGGGCTTGGTCTTCAGCTCGCCGGTGGTGCTGATGTAGGGCAGGAGGGTGACGTGGATGGAGAGCGTGTCCTGGTAGCCCTCCTCGTTGCGCATCTGGCGGATCGCCTCCAGGTGCGGCTGGCTCTCGATGTCGCCGACCGTGCCGCCGACCTCCACGATCACCACCTGCGCCCCGGACTCGATGCCGATGCCGCGGATACGCTCCTTGATCTCGTTGGTGACGTGGGGGATGGGCTGGATCGTCCGGCCCAGGTAATCGCCACGGCGCTCCTTGGCGATGACGGCCTGGTATATCTGGCCGGTGGAGACGGAGCTGCTCCTGGTCAGGTCCTGGTCCAGGAAACGCTCGTAGTGACCCAGATCAAGGTCGGTCTCGGCGCCGTCGCTGGTGACGTACACCTCCCCATGCTGGTACGGGGACATCGTGCCGGGGTCG
>JADFNQ010000225.1 GCA_022563285.1 Chloroflexota bacterium
AGGTGATGGTATCGCCGGTGAACCGGCTGGACGTCAGCCCGGTGAGCGACGGCGCCGCCGCCATCGTCATCGCCTCGGAGGAGGTGGCGCGGCGCATCACCGACAAGCCGGTGTGGATCGACGGTGTCGGCTGGAACCTGGACACGGCCTACTGGACCAACCGCGACCTCGCCTATCCCGCCTACGTGGAGCGCGCGGCACGCATGGCGTACAAGATGGCGGGGATCACGGAGCCGCGGAAGCAGATCAACGTGGTGGAGCCGTACGACCCGTTCTCCTACAAGGAGCTGCACCACCTGGAGGGGCTGCTGCTGGCCGACAAAGGCCAGGCGGCGAAGATTACGGCGGACGGGGTAACCCAGCGCAACGGCGACATGCCGGTCTGCCCCTCCGGCGGGCTGCTGGGTGTGGGCAACCCGATCGCCGCGGCGGGGCTGATGAAGGTCGCCGAGATCTTCTGGCAGCTCCGCGGCGAGGCGGGCCAGCGCCAGGTGCCGGGCCAGCCCAAGGTGGGGCTGGCCCAGGCCTGGGGCGACCTGATGCAGGTGGGCACGGTAGTAGTCATGAGGGTCGATTGATGCAGGAGCGAACCCTGCCCGGCACCCCCCTCAGCGACGAAGCGATCCGCGAAGGGAAGGTGCTCACCCTGGAGTGGCCTGCGTCGCTGCGCTACGCCTGGGACACCGGCGTGGCCGTGGGCCGCTACCTAAGCGAGCTGAAGAACGGCCGCATCATCGGCCGGACCTGCCACCGCTGCCAGCGGGTGCTGGTGCCGCCGCGGATGTTCTGCGAGCGCTGTTTCCGCCCCACGGACGCGTGGCAGTACGTCGAGGACAGCGGCAGCGTCAACACCTACTCCGTCTCCTACCTGCGCTGGGACGCCAGCCGCATCGAGGAGCCGATCCTGGTGGCGGTGATTGAGATCGACGGCGCGAGCGAGGGCGGTTTCCTGCACTACCTGGGCGAAGTCAAGGCGGAGGAGATTCGCATCGGCATGAAGGTGAAAGCGGTATGGAAGCCAGCGGAGGAGCGGGAGGGCTCCATCCTGGACATCCGCTACTTCCGGCCCTTCGACTCCGCTCAGGAGAGGCCGGCTTAGGAGCGAGCATGGGCAGCACCGAGCACATTGAGCGAGTGACCGACCTCCGGGCCTGGCCCGGGGAGTTCCCGGTGAGCCACCTGTACACCGTGGGCGTGGCCGGGGAGCGGTTCCTGCGTGAGCTGAAGGCCGGCCGCTTTCTGGGCACCCGCTGCGCCCCCTGCGACCGCGTCTACCTGCCGCCATCGCTGTTCTGCCCTCGCTGCTTCGCCGCCCTGGAGGAGTGGAAGGAGGTGGGCCCGCAGGGGACAGTGCGCGCGGTCACCACGGCCTATCGCGGCGTGGACGGAGGCCCGCTTGACAGGCCGGAAACGCTGGCGCTGATCCAGCTTGACGGCGCGGACGGGCTGCTGGCGCACCGGATCGGCGGATCGGAAGGGGTGGAGATCGGGGCGCGAGTGCAGCCGGTGTTCAGGGAGACCGCCGAGCGCGAGGGTTCCATCCTGGACGTCCGCCACTTCCGGCCGGTGTACGATAGGCAGGGCTGAAGCCCTGCAGCTACGGAAGAAGAAGGATGAACTTCCGTCTGGCCGAGCACGAGGAGCGCCTTCGCTCCGAGGTGTGCGAGTTTCTCTCGCAGGAGCTGGGGACGACGCACACCTCGGAGCCGCGACCGATGCCGCCCGGCTACCTCCCGGCCCGCGACTTCGAGCTGAAGCTGGGGGAGCGCGGGTGGCTGGCCCTGAGCTGGCCGGAGGAGTACGGCGGCGGCGGCCGCCCGGTGGCGGAGCAGTTCATCGTGGAGGAAGAGGTGGCGCTGCACGGAGGGCCCGCCAGCGATGCCATCGCCCGCGTCATCGTCGCCCCCATCCTGATGGCCAAGGGCAGCGAGGAGCAGAAGCGCCGCTACCTCCCCCGCCTGGCCCGGGGCGAGATCACCTTCTGCCTGGGCTACACGGAGCCGGAGAGCGGGTCGGACCTCGCATCTCTCCAGACCAGGGCCGTCGCCGACGGGGACGACTACGTGATCAGCGGCCGCAAGGTGTACACCAGCGGGGCCGAGGAGAGCGACTACTGCTGGCTGGCCGCCCGCACCGATGCCGACGCCCCCAAGCACGCGGGCGTCACGGTCCTTATCGTGCCGATGAGGTCCGCCGGCGTAGAGGTGCGGCCACTGCTGAACCTGATGGACGAAGAGTGGTTCAACGAGGTCGTCTTCGACAACGTAAGGGTGCCGCGGGGCGAACTGGTGGGCGGGGAGAACCGGGGCTGGGAGGTGCTCACCTCGGCGCTGGGCGTGGAGCG
>JADFNQ010000226.1 GCA_022563285.1 Chloroflexota bacterium
AGTACTCGCGGGTGGAATAGGGCCGGTCCTCGTCCAGAGTGAGGGAGAACTCGGTGACGAAGCGCTCACCGATGGAGAACTCGTGCTCTGGGGCCAGGGTATCGTAGAACCGGTATATGCGCAGGCTGGCCAAGTGGACGTCGTCGCCGCCGTCGGCCGCGCCCTGGAAGTGGTGGTGGCCCAGCGTCTCGTAGACGTCGTGATAGAGGTTGGCGCCGGTGCTCACCAGCACATCGATGAGCCGGTTCTCGATGAGGTATACGAGGAGGGGGCGCATGCCGGCGGGGACCATCGCCCCGGCCAGCCCCATGAAGACCGTCGTCTCGTCCCGGAGCATCGCCTCCCAGATGTCGACGGCCTGGCCCAGGTTGCGGCCCTGGAACGCCGTTCCCGCCAGCCGCTGCGCGATGTCAGCGGCGGAGGCGGAGCCCGTGATGGGGAAGGGGGTCACCTCTCCGGAGGGACCGGTGTCCAACTCAGGCCCTGCCCTTCGTAGCGGCGGCCTCCGGGGCCTGCCCCGACGCGTCGGGGGCCTCCAGGCCGCGCTGCAGGATGCTGACCTGCATCTCGCGCAGGCCGAAACGGTGTTTCATATCGTCGACGATAGGGGCGGCGTCGAACTCCTTGCAGGAGAAGATGTCCGCCCAGATCAGGCGACGCTCAGGAAAGGTGTGTAAGGCGATATGGCTCTCGGCTATCATGACGTAGCCAGAGACGCCCCAGTCCTCCGGTTTGCTCCCTCTATAGCGGACTACTGTCGGTGGCGCGATCTTCGTCATACCCATCTCACCCGGGTATAGATCCAAGATCGCGCGCACCACATTCTCATCCGCGAGCTGCTCAGGATCACCCCCGAATCCGTCGACGATGACGTGCATCGATCCCCCCTTTACGCTAGAAAAGGCCTCCCTCCGTACCCGTCTGATACGTGGGGGCCAAGGGATTGATGCGCTATTCAGTTTTTAAGCGCAAGCCGCATGATAACACAGGCGCATAGGGTTCGCAATGAGGCCCCGCAGCCTAACGCCGCGGCGCCGGCTGCGCCGCCGCCGGGGCGCCCAGCAGCAGCGTCTCCAGCACCAGCCGTGGCTGCGCGTTCTCCCCCAGGTACCGCCCGGCCTCCCCCACCGCGCGCACGAACGCCGCCACCCCGTCCCGCCTTAGGCGGGCCCCGTCCTCGCGCAGCTCCGCGAGACGGTCGACGTTGGCGACGCCGTCCTCCGCCCCCGCCTGCACCAGCAGCACGTCCCGCCACCAGTCCCGCCACGCCTCCAGCTCCGCGAGGAGCGCCACCGGGTCGCGCCGGAACTCCGGGGCCAGCCGCTCCGCCAGCCCCAGCCGCTCCGCCACGCTCATCGTGGCTAACGCCCTGGCCCGCGAGAGCGACTCCCGCCGCCGCTCCAGAAGCGACGGGTCGTCCGCCATCTCCAGCGCCCAGCCGACCCTCCCCCGCGACAGCCTGGCCAGCAGCCGTCCCTGCTCCCCGTCCACGCCCCGCTCCAGTAAGACCGCCTCCACATCCGCGACGGCGGGTAGCCGCAGCTCCAGCCGCCGACAGCGGGAGCGTATCGTTGGCAGCAGGCGTGACTCGTCTGCGGCCAGGAGGACGAACACGACCTGAGGCGGCGGCTCCTCCAGCGTCTTCAAGAAGGCATTCTGCGCCGCCGCGTTCATCTCCTCGGCCGGGTCGATGATCACGACGCGGCTTCGCCCCTCGAACGGCTTCAGCGCCGTCACCCGCTCGACCTCCCGTATCTGGGAGATGTGGATCCCCTTCTGCACGCCCTCCTCGCCCTCCTCCACCGTCACCGTCTGCACGTCGGCGTGGACGCCGGCGGCGATGCGACGGCAGGGGTTACATTCGCCGCACGGCGGCTCCTCGCGCTCACAGTTGAGGGCCTGGGCCAGCTTCAGGGCCAGCGTGTGCTTGCCCACCCGCTCCGGCCCGACGAACAGGTAGGCGTGGGCGATGCGTCCACCCGCCAGGGCGCCCGTCAGGGCCGCCACCGCCCGCTCCTGGCCGATCAGGCCCCAGGTCACGGCCACACCCCTGGAAAGGGGAAATAGGAAACAGGAGACGTACTCCGTACCCAGCTGTATGGCCTGTTTCCCCTTTCCACTATCCTCTTTCCCCTTTCCTACTCGACCGGCCAGACGTCGGCGCGCATCAGGTCTTCGTAGGTCTCGCGGCGGCGGATCAGCTTCGCCTCACCGTCCCGCACCAGCACCACCGCCGGACGCAGGGACGCGTTGTAGTTGCTGGCCATGGGCAGGGCGTAGGCCCCCGCTGTCGCCATCGCCAGGATGTCGCCCGCCTCCAGGGGCGCCAGCTCC
>JADFNQ010000227.1 GCA_022563285.1 Chloroflexota bacterium
AGGAAGAGCAGCCCGAGCCGGAAACCGAAGCCACCAAAACGGAGGCTAAGGCGAAGGCGAAACCCCGGAAAAAATCGAAGCCACGGAGTAACCCATGAAAGAGCTCATTGAGTTCATGGCCCGCGCCATCGTCGACTACCCGGACGAGGTGGAAGTGACGGAGGAGGAGGTGGAGGATCAGATCGTGTTCCACCTCAAGGTTGCGGAATCGGACATGGGTAAAGTCATCGGCAAGCAGGGTCGCATCGCCAACGCCATGCGCACCCTGCTCAAGGTGGCCGCTATCCGCAAAGAGACGAAGGCGATCCTAGAGATCGGATAGCAGGAACGCGGGGCGCCTGTGGAAGAGGTCCCGCCCGGATACGTCGCCGTCGGTCGCATAGGCCCCGCCTGGGGCGTGCGCGGCGACGTCAAGGTCATCCCCCTGGTGGACAAGCGGGAGAGGCTTGCCCCCGGCCACGAAGTTACCGTGGACGGCAAACGCCGGGTCATTGAAAGCTCCCGCTGGCAGAAAGGCATCGTCTACCTCAAGCTGTCCGGCATCGATGACCGCGACGCGGCCTCCACGCTGCGGGAGCGTTTCCTGGTAGTGCCGGAGGGCGAGCTGGAGCCGCTACCAGCAGGTCAGTACTATCGCTTTCAGCTGATCGGCCTGACGGTGCGCAACGCAGCCGGCTCATCCCTGGGCCGCGTTACCGATGTCCTGACCACCGGCGCCAACGACGTCTACGTTGTTCAAGGGGAGAGGGGTGAGATACTGGTGCCCGCGACCGACGAGGTGATCAAGGAGATCGACCTTGAGCGAGGCGAGATGGTGATCGAGGAGGTGGCGGGGCTGATCCCGGAGCCCCGCAGGAAGAGATGAGGGCCGCTCGTGTGGATCGCCTTTCCTTGACGCCCTTTCCAGGCGCTACCTATAATCGAGGCGGTGGGGATATAGCTCAATTGGGAGAGCGCGGCCTTCGCATGGCCGAGGTTGCGGGTTCGAGTCCCGCTATCTCCACCAGTTGCTTTTGTCCTCCCCCTGCTGCGGCCGGGTGTAATTTGCCTGGCGCCCCGGCAGCTCCTTTTTGACTAATGGCTTCCTAAGCCCCATGTCCAGGGAGTTCGAGTCCCTCATGGGCGCCCCAGATTAGCGCGACCTGCCAGCGTCATCTATCACCCCCCCACCGGATAACCACACGCTGCTAGCTTGTACGCGTTGGTGCGGCAGCGGCACGGCGATGATGACCACCTTCCATGTAAGGCAAAGCCCCACGGTAAATCGGTGCACTGCCCGACAGACACAGTTAATGATTGTGTTCACAATCACAACTGATGGACAGATGAGACGATAGGGGTCTCCATGTACTGCTTGACGCGCAAGGCTGACTACGGGCTCCGACTGATGCTGGAAGTTGCGGCTCAGACCGAGGGCTCGATTACGGTAGCGGACGTGGCTGAGCGCAAGCAGATACCCTACGAGTACCTGAGGAAGGTGGCACAGACGCTTGCTTCCCAGGGACTGCTGGCCACCGAACGTGGCTTCCGCGGGGGCGTCTCCCTGGCCCGCCCCGGCGAGACGATCACCCTACTGGACATCGTCCGCGCCTTCGAATCGCCAGCCCTCAACCGCTGTACCGTCGACCCGTCGCGCTGCGATCTCCGGGATGTGTGCGCCGTGTACCCCGTCTGGGTTGAGGCTCAAAGCGAAGTGGATCGCGTACTGGGCGGCGCCCGCCTCTCAGGTATCATCGACCGGCAGGCAGTGCTGGATGCGCGGGCCTCCGGTCGCGAGGGCGCGCGTGAGGCCCTCCTCACCAGGGGAGGAGGGAACGCATGACCGGTAAGCCATTAGAACCTGAGGACCCGCTGGCTCTGGTGGGCGTCGTCCTTGAGCGCGGGCCCGATGAAGGGGCGCTCACAGAGATGGCCTGGTGCTTCGTGGAGGAGTACGCCCGCATGGGCTGGAGCGGGGAGCGGATCATGCGGCTCTTCCGAAACCCGTTCTACCGCGGGCCGCACCAGATCCTGCGCATGAAGGGAGAAGAGTTCGTGCGCGGCCTTATCGAGACCGTTGACGGGAAGAGATCCGAAGTTCGATCAGGGGACGGGGGGTAGATGATGAAGAGATTGACCCGTCGTAGGTTTTTGGCGCTGGGTGGTGCCGCGGTAGCCACGGGCGCCATCGTGGGCGGCTCGTCGGCTCTCGCCCTGCGCCGTCTCCAGCCGCTGACCATCGCCAACCCCCTGGAGGACTACCCCAACCGCGATTGGGAGAAGGTCTATCGGGACCAGTACGGCTACGACGATAGCTTCACCTG
>JADFNQ010000228.1 GCA_022563285.1 Chloroflexota bacterium
CGTCGTCACGTACGTCCGCGAGAAGCGACCCCGCAACCGCGAGTGCTTGGAGCCCTCACACAGGGCTCCGTACAGCCCCATCACCTGCAGCCCCGTGCCCGCCAGCCGCTGCCCCAGCTCCGAGTGGTACACCTTCGCGGCAGACGACTCGTAGTTCGGGATCTGACCCTTAGACTGTATCGAAGCCACCCGGTAGGACAGATACCGCCCCGTCTCGATCTCGATCGCGATCTCCGCCAGCCGCGGCCGCACCCCCCGCTGGTCGATCACGCGCCGGCCGTTCGACTTCGTCTCCGCGCAGTACCCCAGAAGCTGCTCGAACGTCCGCCGGTACCCCGCCGCCGAGGAGATGTTCGAGCGCTCGAAGTCCAGCGTCGTCATCCCCACGTACCAGCCGCGGTTCTCCTCGCCCACCAGATACCGGGCGGGCATGCGCACGTTGTCGAACACGATCTCGTTGAAGTTGTGCTCGTCGGCCATGTTCACCAGCGGGTTGACGGCGATGCCGGGGAGGTCCATGGGCGCCACGAAGTAGGATATCCCCTTGTGCTTGGGGGCCTCCGGGTCCGTGCGGGCCAGGAAGAAACACCAGTTCGCCTTGTGCGCGTTGGAGGACCAGATCTTGGTCCCGTTCACCACGTAGTCGTCCCCGTCCTTGGCCGCCGTCATCTGGAGCGAGGCGAGGTCCGACCCGGCGTTGGGTTCCGAGTAGCCCTGGCACCAGACGATCTCGCCCGAGGTGATGCCGGGCAGGAACTGCCGCTTCTGCTCCTCGCTGCCGTAGACGATGACGGTAGGCCCGGCGTAGGCCACGCCGATGAGGCTGGTGTTGGGCGCGCGGTGGTAGGCCATCTCCTCCGACATCACTACCTGCTTCATGAAGTCGAGGCCCAGGCCGCCGTACTCCTCCGGCCAGGCCGGCGCCAGCCACTTCTTGGCGCCCAGCTTCTTCGTGAACTCGCGGGCGAACTCCCAGTTCTCGTCGTGCAGCTCGAACGGGTCGTAGTCCCAGTCCTCCGGCAGCTCGGCGCGCAGGAACGTCCGCACCTCCTGCCGGAAGGCGTCCTCCTCGGGCGTGAAGCGATAGTCCATGGCGACTCTCCCTTGATCCACCGGCCCGCGCCTGCCTGCCAGCAGCAGTCGTCAGGCGCGTCCATTCTAAACCAAGCGTGTGACGATGGCTAATCGAGAACCTTCGCTGCACTCGGGGTGACGCGTCAGGGTAGCATCATTCTTAGCCCTTCGCGCTCTGTCATTCTGAGCGGAGCGAAGAATCCGCACCCGCTCAGGATAAACTCCGCGAAGAATCTCGTTGGGCGTGGGCCCCCGCCCCAAGCTACGGCAGGTCCGTCAGCCCCTCCCGTGGGGCGCTCACCAGCGCCACCATGTTCCCCTCCGGGTGGCGATTCTCGTGCATGAGCTGGTGGGCCACCGGTATCTCCTCGAAGGGGAATACGCGCGAGAGGCAGGGGTCGATCTTGCCGTCCACCACCATCTGGTTGAAGGCGCCGGCGTTCTCGTCGTTGGCGAAGTGGGAGCCCTGGAGGCGCTTCTGGCGCATCCACAGGTAGCGCAGGTCCACCACGGCGCTGAACCCCGTGGTCCCCGCGCAGATCACCACCATCCCGCCGCTATCGCAGACGAAGATGGAGGTGGGGATAGTGTCCTCCCCCGGGTGCTCTAACACGATGGCCGGGTTCTTGCGCTCGCCCACCACCTCCCATAGCGCCTTGCCGAAGGCGCGGGCGCCCTCCGCCCAGCGGCCGAACGCCTCCGTCTCCTTCCAGTGCGGGGGCACGCCCCAGTGATCGAACTGCTTGCGGTTGATGCAGCCCTTGGCGCCCAGTCGCTGGCAGAACTCGAACTTGCTCTCGCTGGAGACCACGGCCACCGGCACGGCGCCGGCCTCCCGCGCGATCTGGATCGCCATTGAGCCCAGGCCGCCGGAGCCGCCCCAGATCAGGACCACATCCCCATCCTTGACGGTGTTGGGCGGCCAGCCGTGAAGCATCCGATAGGCCGTGGCGCCGACAAGCGTGGGCGCTGCCGCCGCCTCCCAGGTGAGCTGCGGCGCCTTGGGCAGGCACTGGTGCGCCTGCACCTTGGCGAACTGGGCGAAGGAGCCCCAGTTCGTCTCGTAGCCCCAGATGCGCGCGCTGGGCGCAATCATCGGGTCGCCGCCCGCCTTGATATACGGGTCCTCCCGGTCCCACCAACCGCAGTGGACGACCACGCGGTCGCCGATCTTGACGTTAACCACCTCGTCGCCC
>JADFNQ010000044.1 GCA_022563285.1 Chloroflexota bacterium
CTCCTACCGCTACGACCGCCGCCTGGCCGACATCACAACCAAGGCGGCGATACCGGAGATCGATTACCTCTGGGAATCCCTGACCCGCATCCAGTGCCCAACCCTGGTGATGCGCGGCGACCACAGTCCCATCCTGGACGACGAGATATCCGGACGCATGGTGGACTCCCTGCCCCATGGGCGGCTGTACGTGTTCGAGGACACCGGCCACTCCCTGCCGCGCCTGCGGCCGGAGGCGTTCGCCGGCGTCATCCGTCGGTTTCTGTTGGACCAGCCGCTCTAACCCAGCAGCCAGTTCAGGACAGGCAGCCTCTTGACCGGCTCAAGCTTCTCGACCAACGCGTCCAAGCCCAGAACGCGCCCTGCGCCCATCGCTCCCAGCAGGGCAAAAATGCCTATATAAATGAGATGGAAGTCCAGAAACGGGTTGTTCGCCGGGTACAGCTGAGCCAAGTAGAAGAGAAACATTTGCGTCGCCGCAAACAGTAACCCGATGCGCGTGAAGAAACCAAGTATGAGGGAGAACCCGATGAGTATCTGGCCCCAGACCAGCAGGGGGTCGATAACGTCAAGGGCCACCGAACTGGTGCTCATGTCCACGAACACGTCCTTGAGCGGGCCCCTGCTGGCGTTGACCAAGAAGCCCTCGGCGCTGAAGTCCGTGATCAGCTTATCGAAGCCAGACCAGATGAAGATCCACCCGAAGGACAACCGTCCTCCCAGCACCAGGGCAGGCACGAGGGCAGCCGAGTACTTGAACTCAAACGTACGGTCAATCAGCGGGACGTGAACGGAGTATGTGCTTTCCTGGAGCTTGAGCGCCATGGCTCCCCCTTCCGGAACTGCTCTACGCCAGTGCTTCAAATGATAGCGATCAAGCGAAGTCCTGTAAAACGGTCGGATTTAACGGCAATATAGCGTCATTTGGGAATACAACGGCCTCCGTCGGTTTCTGCTGGACCAGCCGCTCTAGGAGCGGCCGTGGCGGTCTAGCCTGAGAGTCGGTCAGCGCCTCGGACGGATCGCCTCTACTGGTGATTCGTAGGGGCGGCGGACTGAGGGTGGCTAGAGTCTAGTCCACCTCCAGCGCCTCGAAAACCGGCGGGAATATCCCGATCATCCCCAGCACCATCAGGACAACGCCGATCACGATCGCCGCGGGCAGAAGGCCGTCTCGCCGGAACAGAGCCAGGTGGAGCAGCGGCCAGCTTGTCGCCCAGGCGATGAGGGCCAGGCTGCTCTTGCCGGACAGAGGGCCGACCGCATCGTCCCACTTGAGCCAGTCCTTGAATCCCAGCGCCGCCCCCGCCGCAGAGGTCACCACCCCCAGCGTCAGCACCCCTATCCCGGCGGCGATCAAGGCCGCCGCCAGCGCGCCGTCCATGGCCTTCTCTTCTGACATCATCCTTGTGCCGCCCTCTGTGGTATCTCCAGTAGCTATCGTCAAGCCCTCCTATTGGACCGGCGCCACTTTCGTTACCAACGCTCCGAACAGGCCGGCGATGGCCGCTGCGCTGAACGCCACAACGAACATCCCCATCAGCGTCCAGCGGATGCGGTCGTTCGTCACCAGGCGCGTTCCATAGTAGGTGACCAACAGCGCCACCGCCGTGGCCAGCATCGGCGTAACGAAGGCGATATGCTCTTTCCATTCGAAGGCGAATTTGTGCCACAGGTCCGTGTCCGGATCAGATAGAAGCAGAGAGCGGGGGAAGCCGGACAGGTCCGTGGTTCCCTCAGGAGGCTTGGCCCGGTACCAGGGATAGACCACATACGTGCCCGTCATGACCGCCAACCAGGCGAGCACGGCCATCGACCATACTCCCAATTGGAGACGGCGCAGCCGCTCCCGGATCCCCTCCGGCGTCACCAGTCCGGCGCGAAAGCTCCACAGCCCTGCAAGCCCGCCGGCGAAGGCCAGCAGAAACGCCCCGCCGAACAGAACGCCATGGAACAGCGCCCAGATTTCGCGGTCGGTCATAGACACAGCGCTTCGCCTCCCTTCGTCAGAGCCAGAGGCCGGGCTTGGTCGGTATTGTGATTGTTTTCACTTTCACTCTTATCATATCGCTAAATGACAGGCTAGTAAGTCGGGCAAAGCCTGAAATCAACGTAGGGTTTTCCCTTACCGATATGCTGAATATCTAAAGGAAGGGCAGGCTGGTTGCTACCCACTACGCGGCCTGGCCGCCCAGGCGCTTGCGCTTCTGGGAGACGTAGTCCACCAGGATGTACTCCCCCAGCTTCTCCGGCGTGCTGTAGAACACCCGCCCCTTGTTCATCTTGGCTATCTGGTTCACGAACTCTTTCAGGTAGTAATTGCGGTCCAGCATGAACGTGTTGATCACGATCCCCTTCCGGGTGCACCGCCGCACCTCTTTCAGCGTCTCCCGGATCGTGATCGGGCTGGGCGGGTAGGCGAAGTAGGAGCGCCCGTGCTCCAGGTGCGCCGTCGGCTCCCCGTCCGAGATCATGATGATCTGGCGTGTCCCCGCATTGTGCCGCGCCAGCAGCTTCTGGGCAAGCATGAACGCGTGGTGCATGTTCGTACCCAGCACAGACTCGTCCCAGCGTACGTAGGGCAGCTCATCGGCCCGCAGCTCCCGCGCGTAGGCGGAGAAACCGAGGATATACAGCTTGTCCTTGGGGAACTGGGTGCGGATCAGGTTCTGCAGCGCCAGGGCCACCTTCTTCGCCGCCTGGAAGCTCCCCCGCAGCGCCATTGACCAGGAGAGGTCCAGCATCATCACCGTCGCCGTGCTGGTCAGCGTCTCCGAGCGGTACACCTCGAAGTCGTCCTTGTCCAGGCGCACCGGCACCTGAGGCCCCTCGCGTAAGACGGCGTTCATGATCGTACCGCCCAGGTTGAGGTGGAACGGGTCCCCGAACTCATACTGCTTCGTCTCGTCCGCTCGCTCACCGCCGTAGCCGCGCTCCCCCAGCGGATGCTTGCCGTAGACGGACTTCTTCAACTGGGTGTAGATCTCACCCAGCGCCTTCTCCCCGATCTTCCGCACGCCCTTGGGCGTCAGCTCCCAGCCTTTCCCTTTACGGCGGATGTAGCCCGCCTCTTCCAGTATCTCCAGGAAGTCTTTGAGCTGGCGCAGCGTGTCATACGCCTCGTCCCCCAGCAGCTCCCGCAGCTTCTCCTCGTCTATGTCGTCCAGGTTGCCCCCGTACTGGGTTCGCTCCAGCTGCTTCTCCAGGTCGTCCAGCCCCTGCAGGTCGTCCATCAGGCTCATCGCCTGCAGGAGGTCTAGCTCCTCGTCGCCGCGGAACGGGTACTGGTCCTGGAGGTCGCGCGTGGGATACAGGATGTCCAGGTTAATCGAGAGCTCCTGAAGCTGGCGCTGCAGGTCCGAGTCGCCCACCTTGTCCATCAGCAGTTCTTGCAGTTGCTGGCGCATCTCCGGGGGCAGGCTGTCCAACAACGCCTGCATGACGCCCGCCTGCTGCTGCATCTCCTCGATGAGCTGTTCCAGGCTCTGGGGAGGGTTGTCCCCGAACAGGTCGCCGTACTTGTCCATGAACCCCTGGAAGTCAGGCTGACCCCCGGCCATCTTCTCCGAGAGCATCTCGTTCAGCTCCCGGATCATCTCCTTCATGCGCGCCATCTCCTCCGGGCTCATGTTGGCGATCTGGTTGTAGATGTCCTTGAAGAAGGTGTCCATCATCGCCTTCTTCAGCATCTCCATGAGCTCCTGGAACTTGGCCCCCGCCTCCGGGTCCATGAACTCGTAGTTCTGGAGCTCCTTCACCTTGCCGCCGACGTCCTCCGGCAGGTTCTCCAGGACGTTCTTCTTCTTCTCCGCGATCCTCTTCAGCATCTGCGCCAGCCGCTGCTGCTCCTCCGCCGTGGGCTCCTGCTGCGAGGGCTGCATCGCCTCCTCGAACGCCCGCAGCGGGCTGTCGCCACCGTGGAGCTGGCGTTCGGCCTTCTGCAGGCGGCTGTCCAGCGTCCCCTTCTCCAGAGAGAGGATCTCATCCAACCGCTTCTTGATGTCCTCGAAGACGGAGTTGAGGTTGTATCGGTCCAGCGTCTGCCGTCGCTGCTGTCGCAGCTGCTGCAGCAGGTCTCGCAACCCCTGCATCCGCTGGGCCAGCGGGTTGCGCAGCCCGCGCTGAAACAGGTTGCGCAGCGCGTGCTGCAGGTCGCCGAAGTTCATCAGGTCATCGGTGATGCCGGCCAGGATATCATCCGGGTCCAGGGGCCCGATATCCTGGCTCCCGTCCCACTCGTAGTAGCGAAAGCGAAAACTCATCTGGTATATCTCGCGGCTCGGGCCACAGCTTGCCCTATCGGATTCCTCCTACCCCCTGTACTGGAAGCGACCGCCGATCTTGTCCTTGTTCAGCCGCTTGTTCAGGTGCAGCCCCTCCAGCACGAACTCCACCGCCGAAGCGATAGCCGGCTTGCTCCGGCCCGCGCCCAGCTTCTCCGCCGCCGCCGCCAGCCCCTCCGTCTGCTTCACCAGCTTGACGTACTCCGCCGCCGGCGTCTGATCGCCCACCTCCACGGCGTGGCCCGCCTTGAACTTGGCCACCACCGTCTCCAGCTCGCCCAGGCTGAAGTAGCGGTTGAACACGGCCAGGACGGCCCCCTGCATCAGACGGTCGATGATCTGCTCCTCGCGCCCCTCCTCCACCGTCTCGAACTCCAGCTTGCCACTGATCGCGGGCACCAGGAAGGGCAGGTCGCTTATTCGGGGCACGATCTCCTTCTCGTTCAGCCGGATGGCGCGACGGAAGGCGTTGGCCAGCAGCGCCTCATAGTCGGCGATAGAGGCCCGGACGGAGACCCCGGACCGCTGGTTGATATCCGGGCTGCGCCGGGCCAGCCGTGTCACCTCGGCCACGATCTCCTTCATGTAGGGCGGCACGTTCACCGGGTGCTCATCGTCCTCCTCGAACCGGGAGCGCTCCTGCTCCATGATCTCGATCTCCGTCTCCACGGTCTTCGGGTAGTGGGTTCGGATCTGCGCCCCATACCGGTCCTTCAGCGGCGTAATGATCCGGCCCCGGTTGGTGTAGTCCTCCGGGTTGGCGGTGGCGACCACGAAGACGTCCAGGGGCAGGCGTACCCGGTAGCCCCGGATCTGTACGTCCCGCTCCTCCATGATGTTGAGCAGGCCCACCTGGATGCGCTCGGCCAGGTCCGGTAGCTCGTTGATGCAGAAGATGCCCCGGTTGTGTCTGGGCACCAGCCCGTAGTGGATCGTCAGCTCGTCCGAGAGGTAGCGACCCTCAGCCACCTTGATCGGGTCGACCTCGCCGATCAGGTCGGCGATGGTGATGTCCGGAGTGGCCAGCTTCTCCCCGTAGCGGCGCTCGTGGTCCAGCCACGTCACCTCCGTATCGTCACCCTCCTGCTCGACGAGCCCTAGACAGCGAGCGCATATCGGGGCGAACGGGTTGTCGTTGATCTCGCATCCCGCGATCGCCGGGATCTCTTCGTCCAGCAGGTGCACCAGGGAGCGGATCACCCGCGACTTCGCCTGCCCGCGCTCACCCAGGAAGATGATGTCCTGTCCGGACAGGATCGCGTTCTCCAGGTGGGGGATAACCGTCTCCTCAAAGCCGACGATGCCCGGCAGGTGGTTTGTCTCTCCCTTGCGGATCCGCTCTATGAGGTTCCTGCGCATCTCCTGCTTGACGCTCAAGATCCTGTAACCGGACTCGCGGAGCTGTCTAATCGTCGTCGGCTTCTTCTCTACCACTCTTCTCCCAGCCTTCTAGATGCTCTGTTTCGCCAGCGGCCCCGATCCGTCCTCGGGGCCGCCGTGCTCTCTAACCCGCCAAGAAACGCGCTACTTCATCCCTGGGGAAACGGGGTATCGTCTCGGTTCCGGCGTGCGACCCTATTATAACCCCCGCCTCCTGCTTGACCATACTGCCGATCCGCCGGGCCTCGATTCCCGCCTCACCCAGCGCCGCCAGCGCCGTCCCGCAGTCCTCCTCCGCCACGACGATGAGCAGCGCTCCCGAGGCCAGCAGCCCCAGCGGCGACAGCGAGGCGGCGGAGCAGATCGCCCGCGTCTCCGGCAGCACCGTGATCGCATCCTCTTCCACCCTCAGCCCCAGTCCGGTCGCCTCCGCCAGCTCGTACAGTGCGGTGGCCAGGCCGCCCTCTGTGGGATCGTGCATAGCGTGCACCGTGCCCCCGGCGCCGCGCACGGCGACGCAGGCCGTCGACGCCTCCGCCACCACGCTTATCCCCGGCTCAAAGATGTAGCCCCTCGCCCTCTCCAGCGTTGGCCCCGGTACGCCCAGGCGCTGCAGCCGCTCCCCCGCCTCGCGCGCCAGCACCGCCGTCCCCTCAATGGCGATCCCCTTGCTGAGGATGAGCGCGTCGCCCTCTCTGGCGCCCGCGGGCTGCACCAGCGCCTCCCGCTCCACCTCTCCCAGCATCGCCCCCACGACGATCGGCCGGTCCAGCCCGTAGGTGATCTCCGTGTGACCTCCCACCGGCTCGACCCCCAGCCCCTCGCAGGCCTCCAGTACCTGTCCGAACACCTCTGAGGCCTGCTCCTCCGTTGCCCCTTCCGGCAGGAGGACCGTGGCCAGGAACCAGGCCGGCCGCGCGCCCATGCAGGCCACGTCGTTGGCGTTCACGTGCACCGCGTACCAGCCGATGTGGTCGCTGGCGAAAGTGACCGGATCGCTCTTCGCCACCAGCAGCCGCTCCCCGCCGGCGTCGATCACTGCGGCGTCGCGGCCCACGCCCGGGCCCAGCAGGACGCGAGGATCTCGCCGCTGGATCCTTGCCAGCAGCCTGGCCAGCAGTTCGTTGGGGAGCTTGCCGACGTCCACTTCGCCCGCATCATTGGCCGCCGCGCCGCCCCTGTCAACCGTTGTTGGCCCGCGCCCCGCCAGCGGCTATACTGGCGTTTGCGGGGTTGTGAGAGGACAGGCCAGAGCTGTTCGGTATTGAAGACGGGCTGCTTGACGCGGCCGAATACATCATAGACACCATCGATTGGCCCGGCGTCGTCTTCCTCATGGCCGTGGAGAGCGCGGCCATCCCCTTCCCCAGCGAGATCATCATGCCCTTGGCGGGCTGGGTGCTGGTGAAAAAGCGCGAACTAGGGTTCGAGTGGCTCTTCCTGGCCGCCTTCTACGGCGCCCTCGGCAACACCATCGGCTCCCTCGTCGCCTACTACGCCGGCGCCTGGGGAGGCCGCCCCTTTCTCCAGCGCTACGGCCGATTCGTCCTCATCACTCGCCGGGAGCTGGACTGGGCCGATCGCTGGTTCGGGCGTTACGGCGAGTGGACGGTGCTGGTCAGCCGCGTGTTGCCCGTGATCCGCACCTTCATCAGCGTCCCCGCCGGGGTGGCCCGCATGAACGTCTGGCGGTTCACCCTCCTCACCTTCGTCGGCTCCTACCCCTGGTCCTTTGGCCTGGCCTGGGGCGGCTTCGCCCTGGGCGAGAACTTTGACCAGCTCTCCGACTGGTTCCGGCCCGTGGCCATCCCCATCGTCATCGCTCTTGTCTTGCTCGGCACCTTCTTCCTGTACCGTCGAATCCGAGACGTGCTTCGCGAGAGGTCCGAGGCCCTACCGGGAGAAGATGAGCCCATAGATGAGCCCTGATAGGCAGTGGCTGCGCCTGCGTTAGCCCCGCCGATAGTTCTGGCGTTTTAATCTGTATGAGGCCGCAACAGCTATGGCGTACGCGCGCCTCTGCCCCGATCATCACGGCGGCGGCGCTCATCGTAGGCGTGTTCACGGCCTGCGGCGAAGGCAACTCCGCCGATTCGGTGACGCCCACGCCCACGCCTACGCCTACAGCGGACACCCCCACTCCCCAGGCCACGCTTACCCCTACCCCGCTCCCGTCGCTGGAGCCCTCTTCCTACCGCTTCCTCTATAGCGAGTTCGGCCCGGAAGAGGATGTTATCTGGAGCATCGATCCGGTAGACCCCGCCGCCCGCATAATGGTGGCCACCGTGCCTCACAAATCGGGCTGGGGCATCAAGCCCGCGCTTTCTCCGGACGGCAAGAGCATCGCCTACAACGCGATGCCCAGCCAGGCTATCTTAGCCGATACCGACGCAGAGACCCGCATCCTGGACCTGGAATCCGGGGAGACCATCGTCGTCGCGGAGCGTGTAGACTTGCAGACCGTCCCGCGCTGGTCCCCGGACGGGGGGCTGCTCTTTCTGAGGCGAAACGTAGGGCGAGACGTAACTGTCATACTAGTTGAACTGTCGAAGCTGGAGGACGATGAGGAGCAGACGGAGCCGGTACGTACCGTGCTGCGGCAGGACGTGAGCGATGTCCTTGCCTACATACCGCTTGGCGTCGACAGGGAGGAGGCGACTCTCTACTTCGTGCAGATTCAGGGTGGGACGGAGAGCGGCAGCTACCTCGGCCGCTTCGCCCCCGCCACCGGTGAGGCCGTGGCTACCGCCACCGCAGTTGCAGAGGCTACCGCAACAGCCAGCGCTGGCACCCCAACCCCAACGCCCACTCCCCCTCCAACGCCGCAGGCCCTCACCGGAGTCATCTTCCTACTCCTCAGCGACCAGATAGCCCGCGACTACGCCCTCTCCCCGGACGCCTCCCGGCTCGCCTTCCTGGTGCCGGGCCTCGTTGATGGTCAGTTCCTGGCCCGGACCTACGTTGCGGACATAGACAGCAAGCAGGTCTCGCCGTTGCCCTCTCCGCAGGGGCTGTCGTCGGGCGATCAGCTCAGCCCCCTCTGGCACCCCGATGGGGACAAGGTCAGCGTTGGCCAGCTCCCCGCCGGCCTCAACCCGGGCCGCGTGGCGATCGTGCCGCTGGACGGCGCCGAGCCGGCCTTCCTTGTGCCCCCGGAGCAGGGCTTCGACCAGCCGCTGAGCTGGTCTCCGGACGCCAGGTTCCTGGCGGTCCGGTCCTTTCCGGGCGACTCCCTCGGCAACCCAGGGACCCCTCGCCTGGTCTTCATCTCCACGAGCGGCCGGCGCCAACCCGCTCCCGAGGG
>JADFNQ010000229.1 GCA_022563285.1 Chloroflexota bacterium
CAGGTCCAGGACCCGTATGCCTTCAAACGCCTGCATTAGCTATCCCTCTACCCTCTAATCTCAGCTCTCCGCCAGCGCCCGCAGGCGCGCCACCACCAGCGGCAGCGACTCCCCCGAGGGCGCCCGCAGCACCACGTCCGCGATATCCGTGAGCGGCGTCTCGTTCGGGTTCACCTCGATGAGCCGCCCTCCGGCCCGCTTCACGTCCAGGGGGAACCCCGCCGCCGGGTACACCTGCGCCGAGGTCCCTATCAGCAGCATGCAATCGCATGCCTGCGCCTGCTGGATGCACGCCTCCAGGGCGTCGCGCGGTATCGGCTCCCCGAACATCACCGTATCGCTCTTCACCATGCCGCCGCAGTCCGGGCACTTCGGCGGCAGCTCCTCGATGGCGAACTCGTCCAGCGGCCAGCGCCGGTTGCAGCCGACGCAGCGCAGCTTGGTGCGGTTGCCGTGGATCTCCGTGATGGCGCGGCTGCCCGCCTCCTGATGCAGGTTGTCGATGTTCTGGGTGATGATGTGCTTCAGGTAGCCCAGCTCCTCCATCTCCTTGAGCGCCTCGTGCCCGGCGTTCGGTTTCGCCTGGGACAGGGCGTCCACCAGCTCCTGATACGACCCGGTCCGGCTCATCCTCTGCTCCCACCACTCCTTCGGGTCCTCCAGGAAGCGCTCGTAGCCCCGCATGTCCGGCTCGCCGTACTTCGTCCACAAACCGCCGGGGCCGCGGAAGGGCGGGATGCCGCTCTCTACGGAGAGCCCGGCGCCCACCAGGGCTACGACATGGTTGGCGGCGTGTATCAGACGAGCCGCCTCTTGTACGGCCCCTTCAAGAGCCTCCCCTGAGCCTGCCGAAGGGTCAGGGTCGCTCATGGGTCGGCCCGTCGCTGCTTCGGCAGCGCCTCCGCCGGCGCATCTGCGGGGCGCGCCGCCGCCACCGTCACCAACACCTCTCGCTCGCGGGGCCCATCGAACTCCGCGAAGAACACCGCCTGCCAGCGGCCCAGCGCCAGCCGCCCGCCCGCCACCGGCGCCGCCGCTGACTGGCCGATAAGGGTGGACTTGATGTGGGCGTGGGCGTTCCCCTCTAAGTGGTGGTAGGAGGCGTCGCTGGGCACCAGCGCCTCCAGCTTCTCCAGCAGGTCGCGCCCCACGTCCGGGTCGGCGTTCTCGTTGATCACCAGCCCCGCCGTCGTGTGCGGCACGAACAGGTGGCAGACGCCATCCTCCACGCCCGACCGGCGCACGGCGTCGTTCACCTGCTCGGTGACGTCCTCCAGACACTGGGCGGACTGTGTTCGTAGGCGTATCCGCTCCATTGGGCTACCTCCCTTCGGCAGGCTCAGGGCAGGCCTTCGCCGACCCATTATAGCCAGTACGGCCACCGGCGGCAGCCCTGCCTACCGGCGGGCAGGCCCGTTCCGGCGGGCTTGACCCCAGGCGCCGATGGAGGCTAGGTTTGGTGGTGCCATGCGTAGCGTGCTCACCATCGCCGGCTCCGACTCCAGCGCCGGCGCCGGTATCCAGGCCGACCTCAAGACGTTCGCCGCCCTGGGCGTCTACGGCACCTCCGCCATCACCGCCATCACCGCTCAGAACACCCGCGGGGTCACGGCCGTCCAGGAGATGCCGCCGGGCATCGTCGCCGCCCAGATCGATGCGGTGGTGGCGGACATCCGGCCCGAGGCCGTGAAGACGGGGATGCTGGCCAGCGCCTCTATCATCGAGGTCGTCGCCGCCAAGCTAAAGGAGCACGGCCTGCCTAACCTGGTTGTCGACCCCGTGATGGTCGCCAAGAGTGGCGACCGACTGCTGCGCGAGGATGCGGTGACCGCTCTGCGCGACCTGCTCCTCCCGCTGGCCGTGGTCGTGACGCCCAATCTGCCGGAAGCCGAGGTGCTTGCCGGCCACAGCATCGGCTCTGACGAGGATGTACGCCGGGCCGCGGAGGCGATCGTGGGCCTGGGGGCACGGGCGGTGGTGGTTAAGGGCGGACACCGCCTATACGGGCGCCCGTCTGGGCGGCAAGCGGCGGAGGCCCTGGATCTACTGTACGATGGCGCCGCCTTCCGCGAGTACTCAGCGCCTTGGATCGAGACCACCTCCACGCACGGCACCGGCTGCACCTTCGCCTCCGCCATCGCCGCCTACCTCGCCCGCGGGGATCCTCTCGCCGAGGCGGTGGGCCGCGCGAAGGAGTACCTGACGGAAGCGCTGCGCCGCGCCTACCCAATCGGCGGCGGCCA
>JADFNQ010000045.1 GCA_022563285.1 Chloroflexota bacterium
GGTATGATACTGCAACCACGCCGGCGTTGCGAATTACGGTCTCCCCGCGGGCGAGAACGCCCGCCAGGGCGAGCATGATGGCCAGGCGGTGGTCGCCGTGGGTAGAGACGGCCGCACCGCGAAGATGGCCAGCCGGCCGGATGCGCAGGCCGTCCGGGAGCTCTTCGATGTCGGCGCCCAGGCGGCGCAGCTCGCGGGCGGTGGCCCGGATACGGTCGGACTCCTTCACCCTGAGTTCGGCGGCGTCGCGGATGACTGTCTCGCCGGTGGCGAAGCAGGCGGCGAGGGCTATCAGCGGCAGTTCATCGATGGCGCGGGGCACCAGATCGCCCTCGATTACGGCGCCGCAGAGTCGGGAAGAGCGCACGGTGATGTCGGCCACGGGCTCCGGCCCCCAGGTGCGCTCCCGGTCGAGGGTGATGTCGGCGCCCATAAGGCGGAGGACGTCGAGCACACCGGAGCGGGTGGGGTTGACGCCCACGCATTGTATCTGGAGCTGGGCGTCGGGATGGCAGGCGGCCAGGACCATCCAGGCGGCGGCGGCGGAGATATCGGCGGGGACGCGCATAGGCAATGGCTGAAGCTCGCGGGTCAGGGGCCTCACCCGTATCGTCCGGCCGCCGAAGTCGATGTCGGCGCCCATCGCCCGGAGCATACGCTCGGTGTGGTCGCGGCTAGCGGCGGGCTCCTGGAGGACGGTGTCGCCTTGAGCGAAGAGAGCGGCCAGGATTAGCGCGGACTTGACCTGGGCGGAGGCGACCGGCAGCCGGTGGTGGACGCCCTTGAGGTGGTGGCCGTTGATGGCCAGCGGCGCCATGCTGCCCCCTTGGCGGCCGGAGATTTCAGCCCCCATCCTCTGTAGTGGCTCAACGATGCGGGCCATGGGACGGGAGATGAGGGAGCGATCGCCGGTGAGGATGGAGAAGAAGGGTTGCGGGACGAGGAGACCGGCCAGGAGCCTCATGGAGGTGCCGGAGTTGCGACAGTCCAGCACACGGTCGCTCTCCGAGAGGCCGTAGCGGCCGCGGCCGCGGATGCAAAGGGTGGTGTCATCCCGCCAGCACCAATCGACGCCCAGGCTGCGCAGGCAGTGCAGGGTGGCCATGCAGTCCGCGGAGCGTTGAAAGTCCCGCACCTCGGCTTCGCCATCGGCGATGGCGTTGAGGATTGCGGCGCGGTGAGAGATGGACTTGTCGCCGGGGGGGATGATCGTGCCGCTAAGGCTGCGGACGGGGCGGACTAGTCGCTGCACCGCGGATCACCCGCGGTCCTTCTTCTGGCGCTTCGCTTCCAGCTTTTCCAGATCGTGGCGGATGTCCTCCGCTGTGCGCTTGGCCCGGGAGGTCCGGGTCTCGCGCATAAGGCCGGGCAGCTCCCGCACCTTCTTCGTACGGTCGGCGATCCAACCGCCCACGAGCGAGTTGAAGAGCTCCTTGCGCACCTCCGCCGGCTCCTCCCCTTGCAGACGCCGCGGGTGGGGCTCGGCGAGGAAGCTGTCGCGGTCCATCTGGGCCTGGGCGAACGTCTCCAGCAGCTCCTCGGTGTCACCCTCAAGCAGGTCGCGGTAGCGGCCCATCTCCTCGATCATGCGATCCAGCCAGTGGACGGCGGCATCGCGGTTGGTGAGGAAGATGTCGTGGGCCATCTGGGGGTCGCCGGAGGCGAGGCGGGTGACATCGCGGAAGCTGGAAGAGGCCATGGGGGCGAGGTCGTTCCAGGCGGGGCTGGCGCGCAGGAGGGTGAACAGGGAAGCGGAGAGCAGCAGGGGCAGGTGGCTGACCGCGGCGGCGTACTGATCGTGCTCCTGTGGGTCCAGGAACAGTGGCTCGGCCCCCGCCAGCCGCACCAGGCCGGTGACGGCGCGAACGGCGTCCTCATGGGCGTCCACGGCAGGACAGAGGCAATAGGCGCGACCGCGGAAGAGGTCCGGCTCCGCGTTATCGATCCCCTGCGTCTCCTTGCCGGCCATGGGGTGTCCGCCGACGAAGCTCACGGAAGGGGGCAGGAGCTCAGCAGCCCACTCCAGGATCCGCTCCTTGGTGCTGCCGGTATCGGTGACGACGCACCCCTCCGGCAGGTCAGGAGCGATCTGCTCCATCACCTCGCGAATGGCGAGGACAGGGGTGGCGATGACGACCATGCCAGCCCCTTGCACCGCCCGAGGCAGGTTGTGCTCCGCCCGGTCTATGGCGCCCATCTTGCGCGCCTTGTTGGCGACGACGCGGTTCCTATCGTGACCGACGATCTCCATCCCGGGCTGGCCGGCCGCCTTGATCGCCAGCCCCAGAGAGCCGCCGATGAGGCCAAGACCGACGATGGTGATCCGTTTCTGTTCCTGGTTACCTTTGGTCACAGCGTCATGAGCTTAGCACGGGCCGCGAGGCACGAAAAGCGTTAGCCGAAGCCGAATACGTCGCCATTCCCGGCGAACAGGTGCGAGAGAAGGTTGATGACTGGGCTCATGACCTCGAAGAGGATGCCGAACTGGCCGCCGGTCAGGAAGGGGAGGGCGATGAGGACGATGAGGATGAGGAAGCCGTAGCGGCCCTGGAACTGCATGTAGGAGTGGGCGGCCTGGTCGGTGAGGAAGGCGGGGATGACGCGGTGGCCGTCCAGGGGGAAGATGGGCAGGAGGTTGAACACGCCCAGGATGATGCTTATCACGACGATGGCGCTCAGGTATAGTCCCAGGTAGTCTGCTGCGTCAAAGCCAAAGAAGAGTTGGCGGTCGATCGCAGTCAAGTTGAAGGGAGGAAGCCAGGGCACCAGGCCCGCCTGGACGGGCAGGCCGGCCACGAAGGCGACGAGGAAGTTGGAGAGCGGTCCGGCGCCGGCGATGATGGCCATCGCCGCCTTGGGGTTGCGGGCCACGTTGGGGTTCACCGGCACCGGCTTCCCCCAGCCGAAACCTACCAGTAATAGCAGGACCGTTCCGGCGGGGTCCAGGTGGGCCAGGGGGTTCAGGGTCACACGGCCACGGCTGCGGGGCAGGCGGTCGCCCATCTTGTCGGCCACGAAGGCGTGGGAGAACTCGTGAAAGGTGATGCCGACGAGCAGGGCGGTGACCAGGGCACCGAAGACGACACCGGCGGCAAATATATCGTTGTCTAGCCGGTCAAGATAACGAAAGAAGAGCATTCGGTCAGCATTCATGATAACACGCGTCCGCGTTTGACAGTCGGAGATATAATCGATGGGCGGCAGCGCTAGAGCGCCGCCTAGAAGGAGGCCACCTTGACCAGTAGACGAACGCCGGTAGCGGAGCCGGTCGTGAGTATCGAGGCGGCGCAGAATGCCTGGAGCTACCCTCTGTTCGACGCCATCTTCCAGCGTCGCGCCCGCCGCTTCCCTCTCGGGGCCGAGATGCCGGGCGGGGTAGCGCCCTTCAAGTCAACGAAGGAGCCGGTCCCGCTGGACGAGATCGAGGAGGCGATGCTGGTGATGGCCGGGACGGGGATCAGCGGCCTGAACCTGTCCGACCTCCCGTTCAACGATCAGACGGGAAGCAACTGGTGCGGCAACACGATGATCCAGTTTGTGGGACGCACTTACGCCAGCGCCTGCGGCTCACACGGCACGGAGTTGTTTTTCACTAACGATGAGGGCACGTACCTGATGCAGATGCGGGACAAGCTGCCCGCTCAGATGCAGGAGTTCGAGTCGCTGGACGACCGCGAGAAGATAGTGCAGGCGTTCCGCGCCAACACCGTGAAGCTGTCCGCGGGCCGGCTGCCGATCCCGATGGCGGAGCCCATAACGCTCCCGTTCAACCAGTGGAACGTGAACAAGCCGGGCACAACGCTGTTCATGCCGGTGAGCGATATCACCTGGGAGTACATCAACGCGCTCATGCTGATGCTGGACGAGCCGAACCGGGCCTACGTGTACGATGACATGAACGGCAACGCCGAGCCGCTGAAGAAGTTCGCCGGCGCCGGGCAGCTGGACCGCAGCCGCGCCTACCCCCTCTCCGGCTACGAGATGGGTATGTACTCCGCCATATCTGGGGTGGAGCAGGCGATCATGCTCCAGAACATCTACCTGGCGTTGCAGGCGATGGGGCTGGGGGGCTGGATCTTCAGCTCCTCTGTGGGAGCGGCGGTGATGCCGATGATGGGGTTCCGGATGCAGATGGCGTCAGCGTCGCAGTCGGGGCCGTTCAAGCCGCTGGACACGTCATCGCCGGGGCGGCCTGTGGTGGTAGGGCTGGACGGGCTGTTCGAGCCGTACTGCCCGCCCTATTACGCGAACATGGCGGCGGCGGTGCAGGCGGTGTGGGACGCAAAGTGGGGCGCCGGCGGCATCTACAAGGAGGAGGGCGGCCCCGCGCCCTACCGAGACCGGAAGTCGCTGGACAGGGTGGTCGCCAAGACGCCGGAATGGTGCCTGGAGGCGACGAAGGAGCTGTGCACGTACATCTGGGACACCTACGGGCGCTTTCCGGTGCTTTCAGACCCGATGGTGATGAGCATCTGGTTGCAGGCGCACCACCTGGAGACGGAGTTCTACGACAAGTATTACCAGCCGGGCGCCTACCAGGAGAACATTCGCAGCCACATGGGCGTCTGGCACAGCGCCCGCTAGAGGCGAAGGCGAGGGCTAGGCTTCCGGGGCGCCCTCCGGTTCCGGAGCCGGAGAGGACGCAGGCGCGCCGGGCGGAGCCGCCTCCTCCACCTCCATGCGGTCCTCGACCGCGCACACGCCCGGCACCCGCTCCACCGCGCTGACGATGTCTGGGACCGCGGCCGCGGCGGTGAGGAAACCGCTAAGCGTCACGTCACCCAAGGCCGCCCGCACGTATATGCGCGCGTTGTTACGGAAGAGGCCGGCGGCGTCGAGCGCGCGGCCCACATCGATCTCCAGCTGCCGGTCGTTGATGACGCCGCCCTGCACGGCGGTCAGGCCGGGCACGGAGGAGGCGGCCTCCAAGACATAGGCTCCAGCCTGGAACGTGCGTACGTTACCCGATAGGTAGGCCGTCCCGTCCACCACCTCCACGTTTAGCCCGCGGCGGTCATCCCCGGTGAGGTACCGGTGGGCGGTGAGGGCATCGCGCACTGCCTGCAGGAGATCAGGGTCACGGCGGTAGGCGGGTAGGGTATCGGCCTGCGCCGCCACCCTGACCACCCCGCCCTCCAGGGCGACGTCGGCAACGGGGATCATGCGTTTATCGAAGGCCAGCAGCCCGCGGCTGATGAGCAGGTGGCTGACCCGCCGGGAGGCTCGCTCCACCAGCGCTCCCAGGAGCGCTGCCTCGTGTGCGGAGAGCGGCGTGCCGGCCGATAGGGGGAACGCTGGGAGGGCCAGGGGCGGGATCTGGCGGCCGAACGCCTCGTCGCTGGTGCAGTCCAGGGATACGGAGTCATCGTCCCAATCGGAGGCGGTGGAGAAGGGGAGCTTGACTTCCGTAGGGCGGAATATACCGCGGGAGATCACCAGGTTAACGACAAGCCACTGTTCGTCGACCTCAAAAGCTGCCATTCGTCCCTGCCAGCGATCGCGGAAGCGAACGTGGCAGCCGAGGCGCAGGGCTGGGCGCGTACGTTGCATATGTGTCTCTCCCAGAGCAAGAGTTGCCCGCTGGTAGGGTATGGCAGGGCGACGCTATGAGCAAATCGGCAATAATAGATAGAATTATTGCAGCTATTTCCCTTGACGATGGGGTTGCGACTAGTTAAGCTATCGGACAGATTTGCTCAGAGGATAATTTCCCATTAGCGAAAGGAGGCAAGCCATGCCTCAGTTGTTGACCCGCAACAAGTGGCTCTGGATAATAGGGGCCATCTTAATAAGCCTGTTCATCTTCGCCGCCTGCGACGACGACGATGATGATAATGGCGTAGCGCCGGCAGGGGGGCCGCTGAAGATCGGCGTCCTGACCGCGTTCACCGGCGACCTGTCCGACTTCGGGCCGGCGCAGGAGAACGCGGCGCGACTGGCGGCGCAGGAGATCAACGCCGCCGGCGGGGTGCTGGGCCAGGACATCGAGATCGTGACCGGTGACACGGGCACTGACCCTTCGCAGGGGGTGACCGAGGCCACCCGGTTGGTCGAGATCGAGGGGGTGCACGCCATCCTGGGAGCGCTATCCAGCGGGGTGACTCTGCCGATCGCCGAATCGGTGACCGGACCGAGCGGCGTCGTGCAGATATCGTCGGCCTCTACGTCGCCGGCCCTGACCGAGGCCGCCGACAACGACTTCCTGTTCCGGACCACGATCTCAGACGCTGCCCAGGGCATTATCCTGGCGCAGCTGGCTGCTGAGCTGGGGCTGACCAGCGTGTGCACCATGTTCATCAACAACGCCTACGGCCAGGGTCTGTCGGAGATCTTCGCGGAGAACTTTGAGGCTGGGGGCGGTAGCGTGTCTCAGCAGGTGCCACACGAGTCAGAGCAGACCACCTACGCCTCGGAGCTGGGCACGTGCACCGGCGAAGCCCCGGATGCGCTGGCCGCTATCGCCTACCCGGAGAGCGCGGGCGTGTTCCTGAGGGAGGCGGTTGAGGCAGGAGATGTAGGCACATTCCTGTTCGTGGATGGCACTAAGTCCACGGACATGTTTGACGACCTGGGCTGGGACCTGTTTGACGGCGCGCGGGGCACGGCTCCAGGCTCTATCCAGGTGCCGCAGGGCCCCGCGTTCGACGCCGCCTACGAGGCTGAGTACGGCGAGGCGCCGCCGCTGCCGTTCTTGCGAGAGATGTACGACGCGACGTACCTGGTGGCGCTGGCGGCAGAGAAGGCCGGCTCCACCGACCCCACGGCGATCAGGGACGCCCTGCGGGATGTCGCCGGCGCGCCCGGCGAGGCGGTCAGCCCCGGCACTGACGGCTTTGCCTCAGCGCTGTCACTCATCGCAGCCGGGACCGACATCAACTACGAAGGGGCCGCCGGGCCCGTAGACCTGGACGTGAACGGGGATGTCCTTATCGGCGCCATCGAGACCTGGACGGTGGACGCCGCCAACGAAGACCTGGTCACTAACGACCTGTTCAAGGTTGACCTGACCACGGGCGAGGTGACGAAGATCGAATAGGCGAGAGATCGCCGCCAAGCGGGAAGATAGTAGGTCTGGGGGCCTCTGCGTAAGAGGCCCCCAGTCTGTTTGTTGCTGCCGCCTAGTCAGATGGCAGTTCGGCCTGCTTGGGCGGGGCTCGCTCCTGGCCGCGGCGGCGTCTGGTATGGCGCTCCACCCAGATAGAGACCCGCCGCTCCTCCGGCATGAGCCCCTGCGGCCGCAGGAGCAGGACGATGACGATGAGGGCGCCCAGCACGAAGTCCCGGATGAAGAAGATACGGCTGCTGAGGGCGGTGGGGATATCGTACCCCTGGATCTGCAGGGTGGTGGTCCAGAGGCCCCAGACGATGTAGGCACCGAGGATGGCGCCCTTGTTGTTGCCGCTGCCGCCCACCATGAGCATGGCCCAGAAGATGAAGGTGCCGAAGAAGTGGGTAAAGGTGTCCGGTGAGATGGAGCTGTTGGCGTAGGCATAGATGGCGCCGCCCGTTCCAATGATCATGGCGCCCAGCACGAAGCCCTGGGACTTGAAGGCGAAGACGTTCTTGCCGCTGGCGGCGGTGGCCAGCTCATCCTCGCGCAGGGCGCGGAGGACGCGGCCCCAGGGGGAGCGGATCCCCCGCTCCAGCGCTATGTAGACGATGATGAGGACGACCACGGCGATGCCGAAGATGACGAATTTATACTCGTCCGGCTCCACGAGATTACCCAGGGGCCGGGGGATGCCCGGGAGGCCGCGGGTGCCGTTGACCAGGCCGCGCTCCTCGATGGTGACGCGGCGCAACAGCTCGGCGATGCCGATGGTGGCGATGGCGAGGTAGTCCTCGCGCAGGCGCAGGGCGGGGATGGAGAGGAGGAAGGCGAGCACTCCCGAGAACAGGGCAGCGCCTGCTATCCCGAACAGGAAGGGCAGCCACTGGCCGCTGTCTAGCCAGGGGATGAAGTCCAGCTTATTGCCGAAACCGCCAACGTACCGGACGAACTCACCGCTGGCGGGGGGTTTGGTGATGATGGCGGCGGTGTTGGCGCCCACGAGGAAGAAGGCCATGACGCCGAAGTTGAAGATGCCGGTGTAGCCCCACTGGACGTTCAGGCCCAGGCTGATGATGGCGAAGATGGCGACAAAGGTGGCGAAGAAGGCGAGAAAGGGGATGACGGAATCGCGGATGTCCCAGCCGGAGCGTTCGGCGGGCATAATGACGATAGCGGCGGTGACGGCAAGGAAGGCGAGCGGCGTGATGAGTTGGCCAGCTTTTATGCGGCCCGCAGGCAGCCTCATGACACCTTCGCTCCGAACAGGCCGCGGGGCCGCAGCAGCAGGATGATGATTAGGATGATGAAGGCTACGGAGAACTTGTAACCAGAGGAGATGCCGATGTCCGGGCCGACGGCGACAAAGACTTCTTGACTGATGCCGACGATCATGCCGCCCACGAAGGCGCCCTGGGGGCTGCCGATGCCACCAAGGATGGTGGCCGCGAACACGGGAACGAGAAGCACAAACCCCAGCTCCGGCTTGAGCTGGGCCTGTAGCGCCAGGAGGACGCCGGCCACCGCCACCAGCGTGCCGCCTATCAACCAGGTCCAGGTCACTATCTGGTCCGTGTTGATGCCTGAGACCTGGGCAAGATCTGAGTTATCGGCCATGGCGCGCATCGCCTTGCCCAGCTTGGTGCGGAAGAGCAGAACGTAGACCACAGCGGCCAGAACGATGGCGGCGAAGAAGATGAAGATCTGGTCGGTGACGATGCGGACGTCAAAGGGGAGGTCGGTGGTGGGACGGATGCCGGGGACGTAGAAGCGGGGGGAGGAGGACCAGAAGATCAGCATGAGGCTGCGCATGGCGATGGCGATGCCGAGAGAGGCGATGGCGAAGATGACGATGCCGCTATGGCGGCGACGC
>JADFNQ010000230.1 GCA_022563285.1 Chloroflexota bacterium
GTGGGGGCACGTTGGCCACGCAGCCCTCAATGATCTTGAGGAGCGCCTGCTGCACCCCTTCTCCCGAGACGTCGCGGGTTATGGAGGGGTTGTCCCCACTCTTGCGGGTGATCTTGTCGATCTCGTCGATGTAGATGATCCCCCGCTCCGCTTTCGCCACGTCGAAATCGGCGGCCTGGATGAGCCGGAGGAGGATGTTCTCCACATCCTCGCCCACGTAGCCCGCCTCCGTGAGGGCGGTGGCGTCGGCGATGGTGAAGGGCACATCCAGGGTGTTAGCCAGAGTGCGCGCTAGCAGGGTCTTGCCGCAGCCGGTAGGGCCCAGCAGCAGGATGTTGCTTTTCTCCAGCTCCACCTCGCGGTTGGCGGTGGCGCCGATGCGTTTGTAGTGGTTGTAGACGGCCACGGAGAGCACCTTCTTGGCCTGCTCCTGCCCCACAACGTACTCGCTCAGCTGCTGGTAGATGACCTTGGGAGGGGGGATCCGCTGTAGCGGCACCTTTTGCGGCGATGGGCCGGACTTGTCCTCCTGGACAATTTCGCGACACAGCTCCACGCATTCGTCGCAGATGTAGACTGCGCCGGGCCCGGCGATCAGGCGCCGGACCTGGTCTTGGTTCTTGCCGCAGAAGGAGCAGGTGTAGGTGGTTCGGCTGCTGCTGCCCTTGGTGGTGGGCATAGACTACTCCTTGGAAGAGTCTCCGCCGGCGGACACGACTAGCTTGCCGCTGGACAGAATCTCATCGATGATGCCGTAGTCCTTGGCGCCGTTGGCGTCCATGTAGAAGTCGCGGTCCGTGTCGCGGGTGATGTCGTCGATGGAGCGGCCGGTGTGCTGGGCCAGGATGTCCTTCACGATCTGATTGCGGCGGAGCACTTCCCTGGCCTGAATCTCGATGTCGGCCGCCTGGCCGGTGGCGCCGCCCCGCGCCTGGTGGATGTGAATAGTGGAGTGAGGGAGGGCGTACCGTTTCCCCTTCGTCCCGGCGGCGAGGAGGACGGTAGCCATGCTGGCGCACTCGCCCACGCAGATCGTCGATATGTCACAGCGCAGAAGCTGCATCGTGTCGTATATCGCCAGCCCGGAGCTGATAATCCCTCCCGGCGAGTGGATATACATGTTGATGTCCTTGTCCGAATCCTCCCGCTCCAGGTATAAGAGCTGGGCGATGATGACGTTGGCGATCTGGTCATCGATCGGGTAGCCCATGAAGACGATGCGCTCCTTCAGCAGCAGGGAGAAGATATCGAAGGCGCGCTCACCCCGCGGGCTCTGTTCGACTACGTAGGGGATTATGGATTCCGGTCTCACGTCTGTTCCTCCTCTACTGCCTTCGCCTTGGCTGCCTTCGCCTTGCGTTTCCTGGTAGCGGCGGCCCTCTTCGCCGGCTTGGCGCCGGACACGATCTCAACCAGCCGGTCCAGCGTCCTACGGGTCAGCAGCGAACGCTCGATCGACTCGCGGCCGCCCGGGCTACTGAAAAGCTGGCGTATCTGGGCCGCCTGCGCGCCCGATGAGCTGATGATCTGTTCGATCTCGCTGTCCACTTCGGCGGGCTCCACCTTCACGTTTTCGGCTTCAGCCAGGGCGGTAAGCGTCAGCGACCGGCGCACCCGATCCTCGGCCGTCTCTCGCAAAGCGTCCCTGATCTCCTGCCTGGGCCGGCGCGTCTGCTCCAGATAGCGGTCCACGTCCTGACCGGCGGCACGCGCCTCGTCGCGCAGGAGACGGTCGATCTCCCGCTCTACCAGAACGGGAGGGTATTCCAGATCCTCGATCGCCGCAACCACCTCCGCGAGCGCCTCGTCCCGGTATCGCTCCTCCGCCTCCGCCTCCAGACGCTCACGGATCACGGCCTCAAGGTGCTGGCGGAGTGCCTGCAGGCTGGAGAAGCCCTCGCCCACCTCACGCGCGAACTCATCGTTCAGGGGCGGCAGCCGCTCTTCCTTGACCTCCTTGACGACGACGGTGAAGGTGCCGGTCTTGCCTGAAAGCGGCTGGGAGCCCGGCGGGGTAGTTACCGTCACCTGTTTGGCCACCCCCTTCTCGGCGCCGATGATGCCCTCCGCAAAGCCGGGCAGCAGGATGGTGGCGCCGTCACGCGGGGTGAACTCGAAGTCGTCGTCCGCGAACACCTCGCGCCCATCCATCTCGCCCCGGACCCCAGCCCGAACCAGGTCGCCCGCCTTCACCGGCCTCTCTATGGGCTCGTGCAGGGCGGAGCGGTGGCTCCGC
>JADFNQ010000231.1 GCA_022563285.1 Chloroflexota bacterium
CCCGGGTACCAGTTCTGGACGGTGGCGTACTTGATCTCGGCGTTGTCCAGGGCCATCAGCTCCACCACCGCGGCGTGCAGCTGGTTGGTCTTCCTCATCGGCGCCGTGCACCCCTCCAGGTAGCTGACGTAGCTGCCCTCGTCGGCGATTATGAGCGTCCGCTCAAACTGGCCGGTGCCTTCCGTGTTAATGCGGAAGTAGGTCATCAGCTCCAACGGGCAGCGCACCCCCGGCGGTATGTAGGCGAAGGTGCCATCGCTGAACACGGCCGCGTTCAGGCTGGCGTAGAAGTTGTCCGTGTACGGCACCACGGAACCGAGATACTTCTTTATCAGCTCCGGGTGCTTCTGCACCGCCTCGCTGACGGAGCAGAAGATGATCCCCAGCTTGTCCAGCGTCTCCTGGTAGGTGGTGGCGACAGACACACTATCGAAGATAGCGTCCACGGCCACTCCCGAGAGCTTCTTCTGCTCCTCGATGGGGATGCCCAGCTTGTTGAACGTCTCCACCAGCTCCGGGTCCACCTCGTCAAGGCTCTCGGGGCTCTTCTCCTTGACGGGAGAGGCGTAGTAGGCGATCTCCTGAAAGTCGATGGGCGGATGGTGGATCTTCGCCCACTTCGGCTCCTCGTAGTCCAGCGTCATCCAGTGCCGCAACGCCCTGAGCCGCCACTCCAGCAGCCACTCCGGCTCGTTCTTCTTGGCGACGATCAGACGGATGGTATCCTCGTTCAGACCCTTGGGGGCGATGTCCGACTCGATGTCGGTGACGAATCCCCACTTGTAGTCTGACTCGAGGTCAGTTGTCTTGCGCGATATGACCTTGGGCTTTGCGAGGGTCACGACTTTATCCTCTCCAGTTCGGCCCGAACTATTCCAGGGCCACCTTCAGTATAACCCGCTCTACGCAGGGAGTCTGTGCGCCATAAGGGGAGAGCGGAGCGTATTTTACAACATTCGACTGTAACAATCTCCACTTCGACTGTATAATAGCACGGGGCTACACCTGTAGCAACGCCCGGTACAGGCGTCTCGCCTTGACCGCCCAAACTGGGCGGTGCTACGTTGGCAGGTGAGTCCCGCTCCGGCGAACGAGCGATGAGAAAGCGCGTATACCTGGACCACGCCGCCACAACGCCTCTGGACCCGCGCGTCCTGGAGGCGATGCTCCCCTATCTGTCCGACTTCTGGGGCAACCCCTCCAGCCTCTACGCAGAGGCCCAGGAGGCCCGCAAGGGCCTGGACGGCGCCCGCCGCAGCATCGCCGAGCTCCTGGGCTGCAAGCCGCAGGAGATCGTCTTCACCTCCTGCGGCTCCGAGAGCGATCAACTGGCGCTGCGCGGCGTCGCCTACGCCAGCCGCCGCCGCGGCGACCACATCGTCACCTCCGCCATCGAGCATCATGCCGTCCTCCACACGGCGGAGCGGCTGCAGCAGGAGGGGTTCCGCGTGACCTACCTGCCCGTGGACAGCGAGGGGTTCGTCGATCTGGCCGAGCTGGAGCGGGCGGTGAGCGCGGAGACGACGCTGGTGAGCATCATGCTGGCCAACAACGAGGTGGGCAGCATCGAGCCGATAGAGGAGGCGGTGCGCATCGTCAAGGGGAAGAACCCGCACACCGCTTTCCATACGGACGCCGTACAGGCGGTGGGCATCCTGGACGTGGGCGTCGACCGGCTGGGAGTGGACCTGCTGTCAATCGGGGCGCACAAGCTCTACGGGCCCAAGGGGATCGGCGCGCTGTACGTGCGCAGCCGCACCCCCCTCCTGCCGCAGGTGCTGGGCGGGTCGCAGGAGAAGAACCGCCGCGCCGGCACGGAGAACGTCGCTTTCATCGTAGGCATGGCCAAAGCGATGGCCCTGGCGTACGAGGAGTTCGAGGCCCGCAACGCTCACTACCGTAGCCTCCAGGACCGCCTGCTGGACGAGCTGCCGGCCCGCATCCCCCATGTGCAGGTCACCGGGCCCAAGGACCGCGGCCGCCGCCTCTCCAACAGCGCCTCCTTCTGCATAGAGTACATAGAGGGGGAGGCGATCCTGATGGCGCTGGACCTCCAGGGGGTGGCCGCCTCCAGCGGCTCGGCCTGCACTTCTGGCTCGCTGGAGCCGTCGCACGTCCTCACGGCGATGGGTCTGTCGCTGGAGCTGGCTCGGGGCAGCCTGCGCCTGACCGTGGGCAAGGAGAACACCAGGGAGGAGATCGACTACCT
>JADFNQ010000046.1 GCA_022563285.1 Chloroflexota bacterium
CTGCCAGTGGCGGGCGAAGACATCGTTGCCGCCGCTGTAGCCGAACCCATACTCCAGCGCCTCCTCCCCAGCCACCGCGCGGCAGGGGCGGCCGCTCACCGCTACCAGCTCACCCTCGTAGTCGACGCGGCCGGCGCCTCGCGGCAGGACGATCGCCTCCTCCGGCCCGATGACGGACGACGAAGGCTTAAGGAACAGCGCCGGCTCCGCCGGAGCGTCCGTCATGCCGGTCATAGCCTGACTACCGGCCACGTGCGAGGGGTAGTTGACGGCGGCGGCCAGGATCTTACCGGGGCGGACTGGGGCCAGCAGCCGCACAGCGTCCAGGGGGACCTCCTGGTCCAGCAGGTGATGCTCGCCGAACAGATCGCCCTCCAGGGGCCGGACACGACCCTCCTCCAGGCGGCCGTAGGTGTCGCGGTCGTTGTGGCGGAAGCGGGCGAACAGCATCGGGTCAGAAGGGGATGGGGATACGGCGGAAGTTCTCCATGTAGCGGTCGTCCTCGCTCCTCCAGAAGGAGCGTATCTGTTCCAGCCTGGTCTCCATCTCGGCCATCTGGCTCACGTGCTTGCTCAACGCCTCCAGCTTGATGTCGATGACGTCTGTGATGTCCACTTTGTAGTTGACATCGCTGGCGCTCCACAGGTACACCTCCTTGGCGCTGTGGGGCTCCAGCCCCTCCTCCAGCAGCTCCGGGAAGGTGGGCCGGTTGCGGGCGAGCGGGTAGACGCAGTCCAGGGCGACAGTGCCGGCGCAGCGGTGGTCCGGGTGGTTGATGAAGCTGTTCCGCACGATCTGATTGGGGTCATGGCTGAACACGGTGTGGGGGCGGATGGTACGGATGGCCCGCACCACATCACGGGCGAACTCAGGCGTGTAGGCGAGCTCGCCATCAACGTAGTCCAGGAAGAAGACGTCCTTCACGCCCAGCACGGCGGCGGCGGCGCGTTGCTCCTCCCGGCGCAGAGGGACCAGCTTATCGGGGGTCATGGCGGGGTCATCGGTCCCCTTGGAGCCGTCCGTGCAGATGAGGTAGTACACCTGCCAGCCGTCCCGCGCCCACAGGATAACGGTCCCGGCGACGCCGAACTCAGAGTCGTCGGGGTGCGCGGCGATGACCAGCGCCCGCTTATTCGGCTGGTCGCCGTCGTCCGGTATTCGGATATCTTCCAGACCGCTGCCCATAGTAAGTCTGATCCTCTCCAGCGATGGGTGGCACAGCGATTGTATAAAGGACACGCGGGTATTGACAATCGAACGGATGGTCTCTAAACTATTGTTCTGGCGAACAAAGGTTCCATAATCTGTCAGGGGAGACGGCTATGAAGGAGCTCTCGGCGAAGCAACGGCGCATCCTGGAGTTCATCCAGGGGTTCATCGATGATCACGATTACCCCCCCAGCATCCGCCAGATCCAGGAGGCGTGCAAGATCAGCTCAACCTCCGTGGTGGACTACAACCTGCGCATCCTGGAGAGGCTGGGCTATATACGCCGCGACCGCGAGGTATCCCGCGCCATCGAACTGCTTGAGCCGGGCGGCCGCCGTCCGCGCGTGGCCACGGTGCCCATCATCGGCACCATCGCCGCCGGCCAGCCGATCCCCGTACCCACAGCCGATACCTGGCGAACGATTGACCCGGACGAGATGCAGGAGGTGCCACCGGACATGGTGGGCAGCCGAGAGAACGTCTACGCCCTGCGCGTGAAGGGGAACTCCATGATCGACGCGCTGGTGAACGACGGCGACATCGTGATCATGGAGTCAGCGGCCACCGCCCAGGACGGGGACATGGTGGCGGCCTGGCTGAAGCGGGAGCAGGAAGCAACCCTGAAGCGGTTCTACCGGGAAGGGCCCCGCGTCCGCCTGCAGCCCGCCAACGAGGCGATGCAGCCCATCCGCACCGACGCCGATAACGTAGAGGTACAGGGCCGGGTCATCGGCGCCATAAGGGCCATTCGCTAGCGACGCGCACCGACCGCCCCATCAGCGCTATAATCTCTCTATAGCGCGCTCATCGCCCGGCAGGCACGGTAGGCAGGAAAGGCCGGCGATTCTTGGACGACCCGATCCTCCGGATCGAAGGCCTCAGCGCCCAATTCGACACCCCCGAAGGGGCGGCAAAGGCCGTAAGAGACGTCTCGCTCACGCTGAGGCGGGGCACCACGCTGGCGCTCACCGGCGAGAGCGGCGCTGGCAAGACCAGTATCGGCCTGGCCCTGCTCAACCTCCTTCCTTACCCGGGCCGCATCACCGCGGGCCGCGTATTGTTCAACGGGACGGATATCCTCGCGCTACCCCCGGAGGAGATGCGCCAGTTGCGGGGGCGCGAGATCGCCATGGTGTTCCAGGACCCGGTGACCAGCCTCAACCCCGTTCTCTCCGTGGGAGCGCAGGTGGAGGAGATCATCACCGCTCATCTTCCGGTCACCAAGCGGGAGGCGCGGGACCGCAGCCTGAAGGTTCTGGCCCAGATGGGGCTGCCGGAGCCGCAGGAGGTGGCGCGGAGCTACCCGTTCCACCTTTCGGGCGGCATGGCGCAGCGGGTAATGATCGCCATCGCCACCGCCTTGAACCCCAAGGTGCTCATCGCCGACGAGCCAACCTCCGCCCTGGATGTGACCGTACAGGCGGCGATCCTGGACGATCTGCGACAGCTCCAGCGGCTGTCCGGCACCTCCATCCTCCTCATCAGCCACGACCTCGGCGTTGTGGCCCAGATGGCCGACGAGGTGGCGGTCATGTACGCGGGCTCAATCGTCGAGTTCGGGGACGTGCGCACGGTGTTCCAACGGCCGCGGCACCCCTACACCTGGGCGTTGCTCAGGAGCCGTCCGCGCTGGGACCGAGAGCAGACGCGGCCGCTGCCCGCTATCCGTGGGTCACCGCCCAACCTGATGGAGCTATCTGCGGAGTGCCCCTACCTGCCCCGCTGTCCCAAGGCCACCAGCGTCTGCCGGACGCAGCCCGCGCCGGCCCTAGCAGAGCTGGAGCCGGGCCACTCCGCCGCCTGCTATAACCCCATCTACGCGAGCGAGGCTGACACCGGCTTCGATTAGGCCGCCGTCCCGACCAGGCGGGGCGCCTCCGCCAGGTCCTGCACCAGCAGCTCCAGGGCCAGCTCGTCCTCATAGATGCCCCGCTTGATCTGCAGGTCTGCCTCCAGCAGGCGCTGGAAAGCCTCCCGGAGCCGCGCCGCGGAGTAGCGCGTCGCCTGCCCCAGGAGCCTATCGAGGGCGAAGTCAGGCAGCCGCAAGGCTTCTCCTATGCGGCGGCCGCTCTCTCCCGCGTCCATCATCTCCCTGGCGATCGCCAGGTGGCGGAACTGGCGCTGAATCATTGACAGGATGTAGAGGGCGCTGGCCTCCTGCTGGAACATCTGCCGCAGTAGTGTGATGGCCGCCGCGGTACGCCCCTCCACGATGGCGTCCACCAGTGGGAAGACGGAGGTCTCGCGCACGGCTGTGACCAGAGCACGCAGATCGTCCTCACTGACGGTACGACCAGCGGCGTAGGCGGACAGCTTCTCCAGCTCCCGGGATAGGGTCCAGAGATCGTTCCCCACGAAATCGGCGAGCAGCCGCATGGCGCCGGGGGCCAGGTTCAGGCCGAGAGGTTGGGCGCGCCTCCGTATCCACTCTGGGACTGCGCGCCGGTTGAGCGGGCGGAACTCTCGGATCTCCCCTTTGCCCTTAAGCGCGTTGAGGAGGGAACTACCCCCCTTGAGCTCACCGTCTACGAGCACCAGATGGCTGGACGGCGGCATCCCGCTCACGTATTCGGCGAGCGGCCGCCAGGCCTCGGCCTCCGCCGACGGCTCTCCGTCCCGGCGTCGACCACGACCGACGCCGGCCAGTCGGGAGAGGAGGCCCTCGACGATCACCAGCCGATGGGCCGACAGGAAGGGTACCGTGTCGCAGGCGGCGGTGACCTCCGCAAGGCTGGCCGCTCTCCCTTCGAGGACAGACGTGCTGGAGGAGAGCATCCCATCGGCGTCTAGGGAGACACGCAGCGCGTCCAGCCTTTCGCGGAGGGAGAAGGAGTCTTCGCCGTAGAATACGTAGAGCACTGGGCCGGCCTCAGAATAGCACAGGCGAGGCCGCAATCAAGAGGGGCGCGTCATCTCTGCGGCTGTCTCGCCCGCCGCTGTCCACATATCTGGCGGGAGTGCATGGGAGTCGAACCCACCCAGGACGGGACCACCGCCCCGCAACGGTTTTGAAGACCGCGAGGCCCACCGGGACCCTTCCACTCCCGCGCTTCGTAGCCCCACAGGCAGTATACAGGGTCATGCGTCAGGACCCAGGAGTCAAGATCCCCTGAGCCCGCTCAGGCGGGGAAGTTACTGCTGAGGTAGTGCTCCGTAGCTATGGCGGCGGTGGCGCCATCCCCGGCTGAGCTCACCACCTGACGGGCGGAGTTGCGACGGGCGTCACCGGCGACGTACAGGCCGCGCAGCTCCGTCTCCATCCACTCGTTCACCAGCGCGTGCCCGCCCTCGTCCGTGGGGATCAGCCCGCGGAGGAAGTCGGTATTGGGGTGCTGGCCGATGAAGATGAACACGGCGGCTACGTCCATAGTGCTGTCCTCGCCGGTCGGCCGGTTGTGGAGGCGGAGACCGGTGACGGATTCTTCGCCCAGTATCTCCGTGACCACGGTGTTCCAGACGAACTCCATCTTCGGGTTAGCGAAGGCCCGCTCCTGAAGGATGGCGCTGGCGCGGAGCTGGTCACGGCGGTGGATGACGGTGGCCTTGTCGACGTGGCGGGTGGTGAACAGGCCTTCATCGAGAGCGGCGTCGCCGCCGCCGACGACTACGACATTCTGCCCCTTGAAGAAAGCGGCATCGCAGGTGGCGCAGTAGGAGACACCGCGGCCGGTTAGGCGCTCCTCGCCCGGCACCCCCAGCTTATCGTAATCGGCCCCAACGGTGACGATCACCGCTTTGGCCAGGTACTCGTCACCGGCGGTGCGCACCAGCCACAGGTCGCCTTCCTGCTCCAGGGCCGTCGTCTCCGCGAACTGCGTCTCCAGGCCGCAGCCTTCGGCCTGCTTGAGCATCGCCTGGGCCAGATCAAAGCCGTTGATGGTGAGGATGCCCGGATAGTTCTCCACCAGCTCCGTGAGGGCGATCTGGCCGCCGATGACCCCCTTCTCCAAGAGCACCGTGCTACGGCGGGCTCGGGCGGCATAGAGACCGGCGGCGAGGCCTGCGGGCCCGCCGCCGATGATCACGATCTCATATTCCTGTCGGGCCAAGGCCCACCCTCCTCTAGGCTAGCGCCTTCTCGATGGTCTTCTGGAGGTCTCCCTTGGGCCGGAAGCCGATGATCTGGTCGACAAGCTCCCCACCCTTGAACATCAGCAGGGTGGGGATGCTACGGATGCCATACCGGGCGGCGATATTCACGTTGTCGTCAGTGTTCAGCTTGAGGAACTTGACCTTGCCGTCGTACTCATCGGCCAGCTCCTCCACCACGGGGGCTACCATGCGGCAAGGGCCGCACCAGGGGGCCCAGAAGTCAACAAGCACCGGCTTGTCCGACTTCAGAACCTCAGCCTCAAAGCTACCATCCGTGACATCTGCGGGCTTGCTCATCCCATCCTCCTGCTATGCTCGCGATCCTGGTATTGCATACGAAACGTGGGCTTGACCGGTTTGCCAGGAGGATGGTAACATACCCCACAGGGGTATGTCAACGCAGGAACGATCTGATATGGCGCAGGAAACTCGGACTGACACTGAGGCCCTCCTCTCCCGGCTCCGCCGCATCGAGGGCCAGATACGCGGTATTCATCGTATGATGTCCGAGGACCGGATGTGCGAGGATGTGCTGACGCAGCTTATGGCAGCGCGGAGCGGCCTGGACCAGGTGGGGCTGCTGATCATGGACCAGCACGTTGAGAACTGCTTGCTCGCGGGGCTCCCCGCAGACGAAGGCCTGCGCAAGCTGCAGGCCGCCCTGCGGATGTGGCTGCGCTTCGGCGCGCCAACCCTGCCGCCAGCGGAAAGCTGACCCGCGAGCGTTATCCGTAGCTGCTGGGCTTCAGCCCTGCTCCAGCTACAGACCTTCAGGTCTGTAGCTACAACTGCCAAGCCTCAGGCAACGAATTCGCATTGACGCGAGACTATATATCTGCTAAGATACTGACTGGTCGGTATGTTAATGGAGGGAGATGAACGATGCTGACGGCGCTGATCATTGCTACGACAGCGACCGCACTGATTCTGACCGCGACGGTGCTGACCATCGTCACCGGCTGGTTCCCCCGCTTGACGGCCCTCGCCGCACGCGGTCTGGCGGCGTTACTCCACTGCGGCGGCGAGCAGCCACGTCTCAGCCCGCGCGATCGGTCTGAACTGGTAGCGCGCCTCTGGGTCCCCTAACCGACCCTGTGGCGCGGGCGGGGGTATAATCAGGTCAAACATGACCACTACGCCAAAGACCGCGCCGCGGCGACGGCGGGGCCGGGAGACACACGGACGCCTGATGGAGGCTGCCCGGGGCGTCTTCGGCCGCTCCGGATTCGACCGTGCGACGGTGGACGAGATCGTGCGCGAGGCGGGCTTCTCCAAGGGCGCTTTCTACGTTCACTTCGAAAGCAAAGAGGATCTGTTCTGGGCCATGCTGGAGGAGCGCATCTCCCGTCAGCAGGAGGCGCTGCGACAGGCCGTGGACTACAGCAAGCCCATGGACTACAACGTGCGCACGATCCTGGACGCTGTGTTCGGCTTGCTCGGTGATGACCCACTGTGGGGCTCCCTGTTCATGGAGTTCCACGCCCACGCCGCCCGCAACGAGAAGGTGCGCCAGCGCCTGGCCGTGATGTATGAGCGCTGGCGAGAGATGATCGTAGCCATCCTGGAGGTCAGCCGCGATGCCGGCCGCATGCGCGAGGACGCGGACCTGGGCTTCATGGCCACCGTTCTCATCGCCACGGTGGAGGGGAGTATAATCCAGTACCACCTGGCGCCGGGAACCCTCTCCCTGGAGGAGATGGTGGAGCCGCTGACACGGACGCTGTCCGAGTGGCTGGGCGCTGATTAGGGCCGCAGGCTATTCCGCCCTGGCCGGCGCGGCTTCCCTTAAGGCCTTGAGGGAAATGCCCCGTGAAGCCCATGTAGAGGCGGTATGGGGGCCTGAAGGCCACCGCTGAACCGCAGGGAGCCGCTGGCTTCAGGCGGCGGGCGTTGCTGCAGCCCCCTACCGCGTCCTTGCCGGCGCTATCTCCCGCAGCGCCTCAAGCATCCCTGACTGCGCCGCCTCGCGGGCGACGCGCAGGGCGCTGAAGATAGCGCGGGCGTCGCTGCGGCCGTGGCCGATGAATACGAGGCCGTTAACCCCCAGCAGCGGCCCGGCGCCGTACTCCCGGTAGTCCAGCTTCTTGCGCACCTGGTTGAACGCCGGCATCAAGGCCAGCCCCGCGGCGGCGTACCAGGGTCGACTCTTAATCGCTGTGCGGAGCTGATTCATGACGAAGTCAGCGACCCCCTCCATCGTCTTGACGACGATGTTGCCCGTGAAGCCGTCAGTTACGATGACGTCGGCGATGTCGGTGGGGACATCGCGGCCCTCCACGTTGCCGATAAAGTTGAGGCCGCTCTTCTCCAGCAGCGCGTAGGACTCCTGCGCTAGAGTGCTCCCCTTCGCCTCCTCCTCACCGATATTCAGCAGCGCCACCTTGGGCCGCTCCACCTTCCACACGCGCTGCATGTAGGCTGAGGCCATCTCCCCGAACTGGAGTAGATAGTTGGGTTTGCAGTCGGCGTTGGCGCCCACGTCCAGGAACACGGTGAGCTTGCCGGAGAGGGGCATGAGCGCCGCCAGGGTGGGCCGCTCGATGCCCTTGATGCGGCCCAGGTACATGATGGCGGCGGCCATGATGGCGCCGGTGTTCCCGGCCGAGACGAAGGCGCCGGCCTCACCCTGCTTCACCATGCGCATCCCCACGACCAAGGAGGAGTCTTTCTTGTGGCGCGCCGCCTGGGCCGGCTGCTCGTCCATCGCGATGACCTCGGAAGCGGGGACGACGGTGACCGTATCGGGCTTGGCGCCGTGCTTGGCCAGCTCGGCGACAACCTCCTCCGGCCGGCCCACGAGGGCGAGGCGGAGGCCCAGCTCCCGGGCGGCGCGGACACCCCCGGCGACGATCTCCGCAGGGGCGTTGTCGCCGCCCATGGCGTCCAGGGCTATGAGGGGAGTATCGGCCATGTCAGTACTTTACCCTATCCCAAACGTCTGCACCTACGTCGCCGAGTCGAACTCCTCCCGCATCCGCTGGCGCAGGTCGGCGTCCGTGAGCACGTCCACGGCGGTCATCGCCAGCGCCTTCGCGGAGTCCAGCAGCGCCTTGTGTCCGGCATCGCTGGCGGCCATCTCGCGGAACTCCACCGTATGGATAGGGATATCGGGCGGCGCCACGGCGATGGAGGGATGGATGGCGGGGACGAGGGCGCTGACGTTCCCCATGTCCGTGGAGCCCATTGAGCGGCGGGACTCCGGCTCCATCACCTTGCGCCCCAAGGACTCGACGTTAGCGCGGTAGGCCGCAGCGAGGACGTGGTTAGAACGCATCGCCTTGTAGCGGGACTCCTCGCCCCAGCGGTACTCCAGCTCGCAGCCCGTCGCCTGGGCCGCGGCCTGGAAGCAGGCGAGCACCCTACCCTTCAGCGCCTCGTCCAGGTAGGCGTCGTCCTCGGAGCGGATGAGGAGGCTGGCCGCCGTGTGGTGAGGGATCACGTTGACCGCCTGGCCGCCGTCGGTGATGATGCCGTGAATGCGGGCGGAATCGCGCAACTGCTGGCGCATGAGGCCGAC
>JADFNQ010000047.1 GCA_022563285.1 Chloroflexota bacterium
CCCCTCTGGATCGCCGGCCGCTCCCAGGCCGCCATCCGGCGCGCCGGCCGCCTGGGCGACGGCTATCTCCCCTACCTCTTCTCGCCCCAGCGCTACCGCGACAGCCTGGCCGAGGTGCGCACCGTCGCCGAGGGGGCGGGCCGCGACCCCGACGCCATCGAGGCCGGCCTCTATCAGTTCATCTGCCTGGCCGACAGCTACGAGGAGGCGAAGGGCATCGCCGCCGCCGACCTCTCACGCCGCTACAACCAGCCGTTCGAGAAGATCGTCGACCGCTACGTGGTGCTGGGCACCGCCGACGAATGCGCCCGCCGCCTGGCCGACTTCGCGGAGGCGGGAGTCCGCCACTTCCTCCTCGTCCCCATCACCCCCGGCTTCGCCGACTTCATGCCCCACGCGGAGCGCTACGCTGCGGAGATCATCCCGAAGCTGAAGTAGCCACAGGTAGACACAGGCTAGCCACAGATTAGATTCTAGTTAGGTCATCTGCGCTACCTGCCCGCCGACAGGCAGGTCTGCGGCCAGGAAGGGGTGGGGGGCCTCTCATCTGTGCCCATCTGCGCGTATCTGTGGCTAAAAAGGGGAAGTGGTGGGGGGCCTAGCCGCGCTTCGGAGGCGCGGTCTCGACCCGCTCCTCCGCCTCCTCCCGCGGCCGCACCAGCGTCACCACCGGCGCCGTCGATTCTCCAAGTTCGGCCTCCCAGGGCCACAGCGGCCCGTAGCGCAGCCGCTGGAACGCCAGCCAGGCCAGCGTGAGGTAGACATCGCCCAGCATGAGGACGTCCTGGGTCAGGGAAGGGCTCTTAGCCTGCCGGGGCATGGTGCTCACCGTCCTTCTTTGCCTGTCCTGAGCCTGTCGAATCGCTGCATAATCGATATGCCGCAGCGGACAGCCACACCCCGCGGACAACCTATCCTACACCCGTTGTTACGCCTGTCAAGCCGCCCCAGATTCGGCCGCTGGCGAGAAAGCGTATGCTTTTCTTAGCGGCGAAAAGCCTGCTGCGGCATGTAAAGCTGCCCTGCCGCCCTGTCCGGCTAGTTTTGGCGTTGCCTGTTTCGGGTATCGACGGAATGGCGGCGAAGGCCCTCCCCTACGCCTCCTCCAGCTCGAACGCCTTGTGCAGCGCCCGCACCGCCGCCGGCACCTGCGCCTCCTCGATCAGGCAAGTGATCCGGATCTCGCTCGTCGTGATCAGCTCGATGTTGATCCCCGCCTCATACAGCGTCTGGAACATCCGGCCCGCGTAGCCGGGGCCGGACTGCATCCCCGCCCCCACCACGCTCACCTTCGCCAGGTGCGTATCCGCCAGCACCTCCGGCGCCCCGATCTCCGCCGCCACCGGCCTCACGATCTCCATCGCCCGCGACAGCTCCGCCCGCGCCACCGTGAACGTCAGATCCGTCAGCCGCTCTACGCTGGCGTTCTGGACTATCGTGTCCACGCTGATGCCACCTTCGGCTAGCGGCTGAAACAGGCGGGCGGCGATGCCGGGCTGGTCGGGCACCCCCCGTATCGTGATCCGGGCCACGTCCGTGTCCCCGACGATGCCCGTCACCTTGTTGCGCTGCTCCATCATGCTTACACCTCCGATGAGGGTGCCGGGGGCCTCCGTGAAGCTGGAGGAGACCAGGATCGGCACTTGGAATAGGGCGCCGAGCTCCACCGCCCGCGGGTGCATCACCGTGGCCCCGTAGCTGGCCAGCTCCAGCATCTCCTCGTAGCTGACCTCCTCCAGCTTGGACGCCCGGGGCTCGATGCGGGGGTCGGCCGTGTATATGCCGTCGACGTCGGTATAGATCTCGCAGCACTGCGCCTTGAGCGCGGCGGCCAGGGCGACGGCGGTAGTGTCGGAGCCACCGCGGCCCAGGGTGGTGACGTCCAGCTCCTCCGTGGTCCCCTGGAACCCCGCCACGATCACCACGTTGCCGCGCTTCTGTGCGGCCTCAATTCGGTGCGGGTCCACCTTCAGGATGAGGGCCCGCCCGTACCGCTTGTCCGTGCCGATGCCGGCCTGAGCGCCGGAGAGGGCGACCGCCGGTCGGCCGATGTGCTTTAGCGCCATCGCCAGCAGGGTGGAGGAGACGATCTCCCCGGTGGAGAGGAGGAGGTCCAGCTCCCGCTCCTCGGGCTCGTCGGTCATCTGGGCGGCCAGGGCTAACAGCTCATCGGTGGTGTCGCCCATGGCGGAGACGACGACCACCAGGCGGTCGCCGCCCTCGACCCGGCGGGCGATGCGGGCGGCCACGCTCTTGATGCGTTCGGCGCTGCCGACTGAGGTGCCGCCGTACTTCTGGACGATTAGCGCCACCTAGGATATCTCCACGATCTCCGCGCCCCGCTCCGTGGGGGCGGTGATCAACGTCTCGGCGGCCACGTCGCGGCTACGCGCCGCCTCAAGCATCGCGTCCGCTATCCCCTGCTCGTTGTCGCTGCAGAGGGCGCAGATGGTGGAGCCGCCGCCGGAGAGGTAGGCGCAGTGGGCGCCGGCCGACTTGGCGGCGTCGAAGATGCCGTACATCGCCGGGAACAGCTTGGCGCGGGCAGGCTGGTGCAACCGGTCCTTCGTCGCCTCGTCCAGGAGGTCGAACCGGCCTTGGCCGAGGGCGGCGACGAGCAGGGCGGCGCGGGCGGTGTTTTGCACCGCGTCCTCCCGCGTGAGCGACTGGGGTAGGAGCTTGCGGCTCTTCTGGGTGGGCATGCGCAGCTCCGGCACCAGGAGGACGGCCTTGAGCCCCTCCGGCAGGGGCACACCCAGGTGGGTAAGCCTGCTGCGGTCGCGCACCGCCACCTGGAACCCCCCGAACAGCGCTGGGGCGACGTTATCGGCGTGGCCCTCCAGCTCCGCGGCCAGGAAGAGGAGGTGCTCGCGGTCGAACGGGTCGCCGGCGAGGGCGTTGGCGGCGAGGACGCCGCCGGCGCGGGCGACGGCGGAGGCGCCCAAGCCGCGGGCGATGGGGATGGAGCCCTCGTAGGCGGCCTCGTAGCCGGACAGGGGCTCCAGCTCCGCCGCGGCGAACAGGGCGCGGGCGGCGATATCAGCCATGCGGGCCAGCGCGTGGTCGACCTTCGGCGCATCTCTGGAGAGAGTGATGGTGGCCCAGATGTCCAGCGCCAGGCCCAGGCAGTCGAATCCGGGGCCGAGGTTGGCGCTGGTGGCGGGGACACGGACGGTTACGGATGAAGGTGGCATCGGCTGTTGCCTGCGGGCAGGCGGGCCTGCGATTACGATAGCGTCATCGTAGCATCGAGCCTGACGGGCAGCAACAGGATGCGCCAGAGGGCTCGTCAGGACGCTGGTAGGGGAGAAGTTGGGGAACGGTGAAGAGAGTATGTAGCGATTCGTCTTGACAGAGGCGTCTTGCAATACCAGAATGTTAACACACGTAAGACATTGCGGTAGTCGCAAGAGTCTGAGTGACGAGCCCAAAGGGAGGGTGCGGCGACCCGCAGATCGGCGGCCCTGGAGGTATCCGGGGCCGCACTGTTTTCTCGCCTACAGGATGTGGTCCAGGAACCGCTGCAGCTGCTGCCAGGCCGACTCCGTGACCCGCTCCGACGGTGAGGAGGCATCTACCACCGCGAAGCGCTTCGGCTCCCGCCGCGCCAGCTCCAGGTACCCGGCGCGCACCCGTTCGTGGAACTCCAGCGGCTCCTTGCCGATGCTGTCGCCCAGACTTTCGTGGTCCTTGCGGGCGAGGCCGGCCTCCGGCGGGACATCCAGCAGTATCGTGAAATGGGGTGGCAGTCCTTGGGTAGCGATGTGGTTGACCGCGCGCAGGTGGTCCAGGCTGAGACCGCGTCCGTATCCCTGGTAGGCCAGCGTGGAGTCCGTGTAGCGGTCGCAGAGGACCACTTCGCCCCGTTCCAGAGCGGGGCGAATCACGTCCCGGACGTGCTGCGCGCGAGCAGCTCCGAACAGGAATAGCTCCGACTCCGCGGTGACCGCGACCCCTCGCTGGAATATCCCCTTGACGATGTCGCCGAGCTCCGTACCGGCGGGCTCACGGGTGAGGACGACGGTGTAGCCCTGCTCTCGCATGAGGGCGGCCAGCGCCTCGGCCTGGGTGGACTTGCCTGATCCCTCTCCGCCCTCCAGTGTGACCAGTGTGCCATGGCGGAGTTTCGGGGACACGGTCAGTCCTCCCCGCCGGGGAGGATGCGCACCCGGCGGTGCGGCTCCTTGCCCAGGCTGCGGGAGGAGAGGTTATAGCGCTGAGCCAGCAAGTGCTGCATACGCCGGATGTAGGCGTTCTGGGGGCTGAGGTCTACGGCATCGCTGGCGGTCATCACCTGGCCTATCGCCTCTTCAGCCTCCCGCAGGGCAGCCACAACCGGGTCGCCGGCCTTCTCGGTGCGCATGGAGAGGAGGCAGTGCTCTAACTGGAAGACGGTGTTGCTCTTGACGACGTAGACGGGGACGCCGCGGTCCTCGGCGTCACGGAGGGTCTGAGGCTTACGGCGGTAGTAGGAGCGCAGCGTGATCAGGGCGTCTGCCCCATCCAGGCTGTCCACGATCTGGCCGGAGAAGCCGGTCTGGCGCAGCGCCTGCTCCAAGCGCTGGCGGGAGACGCCGAAGGGGAAGATGCGGCGCTCGCGGCCGGCCACGGCGGCGCCGATGGCGGTGACGGGCGCCGGTGCGCCGCGCCGCTCCAGGGAGCGACGGCCCCCAGACGGCGAACTCACGGTGCGGACGTTGCCTTCGGCGTCAAGCTCCCGGATCTCGGCCGGGACCTCATAGCTGCGGAGGATAGCGTCTACCACCTCGGCCACGTCCCGCTGAATCGCCACGCGGGAGAAGGACTGGATCTCCACCAGGGTGTCGAAGGTGGGCGGCGCGCGTCGCTCCAGGATCGCCTTCTGGGTGCGACGGCGGCGGGCCTCCTCATCGCTCAGGGTTACTGATTGGATCCCCCCCACGAGGTCTGAGAGGGTGGGGTTCATGATGAGGTTCTCCAGCGTGTTGCCGTGGGCGGTGGCGATGAGCTGGACGCCGCGCTCAGCGATGGTGCGGGCCGCTGCCGCCTCCAGATCCGTGCCGATCTCGTCGATGATGATCACCTCTGGCATGTGGTTCTCCACCGCCTCGATCATCACCTGGTGCTGGAGAGCGGGCGCGGGCACCTGCATGCGGCGGGCGCTGCCGATGCCCGGGTGGGGGATGTCCCCATCGCCGGCTATCTCGTTGGAGGTGTCCACCACCACGACGCGCCGGTTCATCTCGTCGGCGAGGTAGCGGGCGACCTCCCTCAGCAGCGTCGTCTTGCCCACGCCGGGCCGGCCCAGCAGGAGCACGCTCTTCCCGTCCCTTACCAGGTCCTCGATGATGCGGATGGTGCCGAAGACGGCCCGCCCCACGCGGCAGGTGAGGCCGACGACGCGCGCCTGACGGTTGCGCATGCAGGAGATGCGGTGGAGGGTGCGCTCTATGCCGGCGCGGTTATCGGCGGTGAACTCCCCGATGCGTGATATCACGAACTCGATGTCTTCCTGGGCGACCTCGCGGTCATTTAAGATCGCCTCCTCGTCCGGGTAGCGGGCCTCCGGCATCCGTCCCAGGTCCAGCACGACCTCCAGCAGTTCGAAGTTGTTGGGGCGTCCGCGCAGGGCCTCGGCGATCTCCGGCGGCAGAACGTCGATGAGGACGTCGAGGTCGTCGGTGATGTTCAGCACGGCCTCAGCTTGCTGTCACGGCGGTTCCTATCGTCTCCGCCGCCAGCTCCTTAGCGTGTCTGGTAAGCCGCTTCGCCATCGCCGTATAGTCGCCCATCGGGGAGAAACCGAGTTGGAGCAGGTGGCTTGACAGGGGGTCTCCTTCAGTGGAGGCGAGGCAGAGGACGGACTGTGAGCCCTTCAGGCGGGCCAGCGCTGTGTGCAGGAAGGCGTCGGCATCGCGGCGCTGGGGGTGCACAAGCAGGGCGAAGCGGCCCTCGTTGCCGCGCAGCACCCTCAGCCAGCCGGTGATTACGCCGTCCTCCTCCAGCACTAGGTCGCTGGGTTTGCCGCCCCACGGTTCGCGTGCGGCCTGCCATTCCCGGAAGGTGAGGCCCTCGATGGCGCGCACGTTGGCAGGGGTCGCGGCGTTGTACAGCTGGTAGATACCGAAAGCGTCTGCCCTGGACACGGGCCGCAAGGGCAGGCCCGGGTCTTGGGGAGGCGAGGGGTTCTCCACCCGGTACAGCGTCTCGCGGGCGTAGACGAAAAACCCTGCCCCGTGGGCGATCTCCACCAGGCAGCTATCGGCGGCCACCCGCAGGAAGATACGTTCGGCTCCCTGCCCGCCTACGTCTGCGATCATGTGCTCCAGGAGCGATCCGGTTATGGACTGGTCTTCGTCCGCGTTGATCAGGCAATCGACCTCCCAGGCCGTGCGCTTGGCGCGGCGGCGGGCGGAGACGAGACCGCGGATGGTGGCGCCGCGTACGCTGACCCAGGTGTGCTTGCCGGTGGCGAAGGAGAGCCACTGCTCCAGGGCCGTGCCCAGCGGGTGGGGGCCGCTTTCGCCTGTGCCCATGCGCTCCCAGGTCTTGGCCTCGTTGGGGTAAACGCGGCCGTCGTGGGTAATCAGGGCCACGAGATCCGTAGGCAGAGGATGGCGGGCGCGGCTCATTTCGGGCTGGATCGCCTCCCCTGTTGCTGGACGGTGTCCAGGAAGTAGCGGTGAAAGCGGTCATCGTCCGCGAGTTCGGGGTGGAAGGTAGTGGCCATGAGCGGGCCCTGCCGCAGGGCCACCGGGCTCCCCCCGGCAGGTCCGGCGTCCGCGGGCAGGCGCGCCAGCACTTCTACGCCGTCGCCGGCCTCCTCGACGGTGGGGGCGCGGATGAACACGGCAGGGAACGGCCGGGACGAGCCGGCGCTCAGTGCCGGGATGCTAACGTCGGCCTCGAAGCTGTCCACCTGACGGCCGAAGGCGTTGCGCCGCACGGTGATGTCCAACGCGTCCAACGTGGGGTATTCGAAGTCCGCGGCTCGCTGGGCCATGACGATGAGGCCGGCGCAGGTGCCCCATACGGGGAGGCCGGTCTTGAGGACGGCCCGTAGCGGCTCGTACAGATTGAAGTCCTCCATGAGGCGGCAGAAGGTGGTGCTCTCGCCGCCGGGGATGATCAGCCCGTCCAGGTCACGCAACCCATCGGGCGTGCGAACCTGCCGCACGTCTGCGCCCAGGCGGCGGAGGGCGGCCTGATGTTCGACGAAATCGCCCTGGAGGGCCAGTACTCCTACGGTTGTCACGTCAGCTCTATTCTAACGCGTCACGGGGATTGGCGGAAAATGCTGCGAAAGTAACCAGCCTCGCCCTTACGATGGGGGTGTCCATCCGAGGTCTGGAAAAGTCTCTGGTTGACCCTACCAGCCGCGTGTGGCCAGCAGCTCCTCCTGGCTCAGCGCCTTCGCGGCCAGCCCCTTCATCGGCTCGCCCAGGCCGCGCGAGACCTCGGCCAGGACGGCGGGGTCGTTGTAGTTGGTCACCGCCTTAACGATGGCGTGGGCGCGGGGCGCCGGGTCGTCCGACTTGAAGATGCCGGAGCCGACGAACACGCCGTCGGCGCCGAGCTGCATCATGAGGGCGGCGTCGGCGGGGGTGGCGATGCCGCCGGCGGCGAAGTTCACCACCGGCAGCCGGCCCAGCTCCCGCGTCTCGTTTAGCGGCTCCAGGGGCGCGCTCAGCGCCTTCGCTTCGGCCATCAGCTCGTCCTCGGGGAGCGACTTAAGCCTGCGGATGCCGTCCCAGACGGCGCGCATGTGGCGGACGGCCTCCACGATGTCACCGGTGCCGGCCTCCCCCTTGGTTCGGATCATCGCCGCTCCCTCCCCAATCCTGCGCAGCGCCTCGCCCAGGTCGCGGCAGCCGCAGACGAAGGGGATCTTGAACGGCTGCTTATTGATGTGGTGCGCCTCGTCGGCGGGGGTGAGCACCTCGGACTCGTCCAGGTAGTCCACGCCCAGCGACTCCAGCACCTGGGCCTCCACGAAGTGGCCGATGCGGCACTTGGCCATGACGGGGATGGAGACGGCCTCCATGATGCGAACGATGATCTCCGGGTCGGCCATGCGGGCGACGCCGCCGTCGGCGCGGATATCGGCGGGGACGCGCTCCAACGCCATGACGGCGCAGGCGCCGGCCTCCTCGGCGATCTTGGCGTGCTCAGGGGTGACGACGTCCATGATGACACCGCCCTTGAGCATCTGGGCCAGGCCGCGCTTGACGGTTTCCGTGCCGGTCTCGACAGCCATTGGGGCTCACCTCCAAGTGTGTTCAGTATAGGGACAGAAACGGCGAGGAGCAAACGTTGTCAGAGGCCCCATAGCCTGCGCAAACTTGCCACACTGTCGGATGGCGTATAATTGGGTCACCACTTAACGCGCGAGGGAGGGGATGGCGATCAAGCACCTGCGAATTCTTCTGCTGGGCCTGACCGCACTGGCGGTGGTGGTGGCCGTTGCCTTCGCCCTCATGGGGTTGGCGGGTACCCACCTGGGCTTGGCTGACGCTGGGGCGCCCGTCAGCGCGTCCCCGAGGCAGGCTCGAGCCCCGGAGGCCCCTCTGGATGTGCCTGCCCCCGCCCAGGAGGTGGCGGCCCAGACGGGTAGCTATGTGGACGACGAAATCTTGGTTAAATTCCTCCCTGCGACTCGGGCCGAAGTCATCCTGGAGGCCCACAGACAAGCTGGTGGACTGGTGGTCGGTGAGGTTGCTGCCCTCGGTGTACAGGTCGTTAAGGTAGGGCCGGGCGAAGCGGTCGGGAGGCTCCCAGTTTATCAGCGTAATCCTAACGTCGAGTACGCCGAGCTCAACAGTATCTACAAA
>JADFNQ010000232.1 GCA_022563285.1 Chloroflexota bacterium
TACTCGTCATCTCACCATCCTCCCCGCCAATGCTGAACTCCACTAGTCCCGTGTCTGGAACCAACCGGGTGGCATCGGGCCGGCGGGGCGGTGGACTCTCGGTCACCGTGGCCTCTCCCGGGGGCAGCGTCCTCTGCGCCGCCTGGAACGCCCTCTGCAGCACCTGGGAGACCTCGCGCATGGCGGTCTGGGCCTCGTCCACCTGCGGGGTGACGCCTTCCTGGAGCTGGTCAAAGATGGGCTGGAGCGCCTCCTGTATCCTGGACTCCACCAGGAACCTTCGCAGGTAGCCCATCAGCTCGTCATCAATGAGGTTACGCAGGGAGGATAGCTGGCTGGCCTGGATCATCCTCAGGAACTGCTCCATGCGCGGGTCGTTGCTGCGGCGGAGCACCTGCTGCACGGCGTTGGAGGATAATCGGGTCATCTGATGATCACAGGCCCGCTCGATGCGGGACAGGACCTCCTCGATTCTCTGGGCGGGCGGCCACTGATCTAGGGAGAGACCACAGGAGGAGCAGATGGCCTCCGCCCCCAGCATCTCCTCCACGCCGCCGATTAGGGGGCAAGGGGCGGTGTCCGCCACCAGCTCTTCGTAGGCAGCGTGGGCGCCCGCGCCCACCGGCGGCCCGAGCTCCGACAGGGTGTTCAGCCGGAGCAGCGACTCCGTGTGTGGCTGTGCATCCCGCAGCCGGGCGTGCAGGCGGGCCATCTCAGCCCAGTACCGGGTGTGGTGGTCGCGGTAGGCTGAGATGTACTTTCGGCGGAAGGAGTGCACCATCGCCGTGAGCGGGGGGAGGCGCTGGGGCTCCGCGGCCAGGGTGGCGAACGTCAACTGCTCCAACGCCAGCGACCGGTCCAGCGCCAGCTCTGCATCGTCAACCGGCACCGCGGCCTGTTGAAGGAAGCTTCGCGTGGAGAGGAGCTCGCTGGCCTCCCGCGGGCTCTGCACGAAGGCCCTGAGCATGTAGATCTCCTCCATGAGCGCTTGCTTGTGGGGGTAGATGCGCCCAGCGCTGGCGAGAAACTCCTCTGTGCCGGCGGCGAACGCCAGCTCCGAGAGACGGTCAAGCGCCGCCTTCGCTTCGGAGGCCCCGTCCTCCGGCAAGAAGCTGTCGACGCCACGGACGAGCTCCCTGAGCTCCTCCAGGCGCTCCCGGCTCGCCTGCTTGGCGGGGCTGGGGGCGTTCAGGGCGATGGCGATGGGGTCCAGGTATTCCGCCAGCGCGCTGGAGGCCAGCAGGTCACGGGCCAGAAGCGTCAGTCGTGCTTTTCCTCCTCCGAAGACGTCCTCCGCCGTCACCTGCAGCGGCGTAGCGGCGAACAGCCTTCCCCCACGCAGTAGCTCCAGGTCCTTGGTAGGGAGAGTCAGGCCGGACTGCTTTGCCGCGCTATAGGTCGCGGCGGGCTCCCTTGCGCGCACGGTTGCGGACCCAAGCCGGCGGGCGGGGGCCGCTGACCACTACGCCCTCCGCGGGCGAGATCGCTTGCTGAGGCGGCTCCGACAGTATGACTATTCGAAAGTCCTCGCCGTCAGCGAGGCACTCGCTAGCGGGGTTCGCTGGCCAGCTTGGTAGCAGGACGGCGTGTCCCTGGCGCTTCCGGCCGGAGTGGTCGGTCAGGCCCAGGGGTACGCTGATCAGCGGCTCTGTGTTCTCCTGACCAGCGCCTTCCGATGATGTATGTGTGCTGTAGCCTTGCCGCACCGTGGCCCCCTTCCCTCGACGACGAGGTGACCCTGAATTCTAGCACAGGGGGAGCAAGAGACCAACCTCTCAACCCAACCGCCCCATAACTCGCGACCCGCTTAGGCCCCCCCTGGGCCTACAATATTGCGGGAACGGCGGCGGAATGGCCATACTGACATTATGGTAAATTCGTACCGTTTTTCCAGTACGGTTAGGGTGCATTGGCCGACGGGCGCCCTACTCGGTTGGCTGACGCTACTCCAGCAGCCCTTCCCTGATGGCCCGCGCGGCCGCCTCGGTGCGTGATGCGGCGTCCATCTTGGCGAGGATGTTGGAGATGTGCTTCTGGGCGGTCAGGGGGCTGATCGCGAGCTCGGCCCCGATCTCCTTGTCCGATCTACCGGCAGCTACCTTGTGGAGGACCGTGAGCTCGCGGAAGGTCAGGCTGTAGGGGTTGCGGCGTAGCAACTGATGCTCCACCTTGCCCTCCAGCTCCTCCCTTGCGGCCTGGAGCG
>JADFNQ010000233.1 GCA_022563285.1 Chloroflexota bacterium
TCCGGTGAGCAATCTGTTCCTGGCCGGGGATTGGACGGACACCGGCTGGCCGGCAACCATGGAGAGCGCGGTGCGTAGCGGCTTGCTGGCGGCGCGGGAGGTGCTGGTGGCGGAGAGGGCGGCCGCCGGGAAGGAGGTGGTGCGCGTGACCTAAAAGAGAGCCATCATGCGAGCCTGTCATCCGTATGGTCTAGAGGAGCCGTGATGAGGATAGTGAGAGCGAAAGCACTGGGGTTCTGCTTCGGCGTTCGTCGTGCGATCGACATGGTGGAGGAAGCCGCCGATGAGCGGGGACACATCGATAGTCTGGGTTCGATAGTGCATAACCCTGTGGTGGTGGACGGTCTGGTGGAGAAGGGAGTACAGGTGGTAGGCGGGCTGGACGATGTGGCTAGCGGTACGGTTGCTGTGACGGCGCATGGGCGGGGGCCGGAGATCACGAGGGAGGCGAAGGAGCGGGGGCTGGACCTCATCGACGCTACCTGTCCCATAGTCCGAAAGTCCCAAAAGGCGGCGCGGAGTCTATGCGCTGAGGGGTTCAGGCTGATAATCTATGGCGAGACGGACCACCCCGAGGTCAGGGGTGTGCTGGCCTGGACGGAGGGGAAAGGCACTGCGATCCTGGACCCGGAGGCGGAGATCGATATACCTCGCCGAAAAGTAGCGCTTCTGGCCCAGACCACGAAGAGCGAAGAGTCATTCGCGAAGTTCGTGGCTCGTTTCGTCGGTCACAATATCGGCCGCATAAATGAGTTGCGGATCGTAAACACCACCTGCCCGGAGACGGATGAACGCTACCACGCGGCCCGCGAGCTGGCGGCGGAGTGCGACCTGGTAATCGTAGTGGGAGGCCGCAACAGCGCCAACACGCGCAAGCTGGCCCAGACCTGCGCCGACACCGGCGTGGAGACGCACCACATCGAGCGGGCCGGCGAGATCAAGTCGAGATGGCTGGAGGGCAAGGACTCGGTGGGCGTGACGGCGGGCGCCTCCACGCCTGATCAATCGATAGACGAGGTGGTGGCGCGGTTGGATAAACTGGGTGAGCAGCTCCATGCGAAAGGGCGGAGGGCGGGACAGCGCCTCCAGCCCGGTCGGGTGGGCGCCTGAGAAGGAGATACGGCAATGAAGTTCCTGTCGCAGACGTTCAACATCCAGACGGAGAAGGGGCCGCAGTTCATCGACATAACTGATCGGGTGGAAGAGGCGGCCCGCAAGTCGGGCATCGCCAACGGCTTCGCCGTTGTCTTCTCCAAGCACACCACCGCCGCCATACGGATCAACGAGAACGAGCCGGCGCTGATTGGGGACATGGAGAGGATGCTGGAAGGGATCGCTCCTTCCTGTGCTGAATATAAGCACAACGAGTTCGCGCATGCCTTCTCCACCAACGGCGAGCGCCCAAACGGGCACTCCCACTGTCAGCACCTGCTGCTCGGCGCCAGTGAGGCTGTGCCGGTAATGGACGGCAAGCTGATCGTCGGTCAGTGGCAGCGCATCTTCCTGATCGAGCTGGACCACGGCCGCGAGCGCGAGGTGGTGGTGCAGCTCGTGGGCGAGTAGCCGTGGAGCTGCCAGCCCCCTTCCCCCGTTACCGGGGGGCGCTGCATGACAGGCTGCGCTCCCTGCTCAGTGACGACCTGCCCCCGGGCAGCCATCCGGAGGAGCTGCACCGGATGCTGCGCTATCACCTGGGGTGGGAAGACGCCGAAGGACGTCCCACGCGCTCCGAGGGCGGGAAGGCGTTGCGCCCAACCCTGTGTCTGCTGGCCTGTGAGGCCGCCGGAGGCGACTGGCAGACGGCGCTCCCCGCCGCCGCCGCACTGGAGCTGGTCCACAACTTCTCCCTGGTGCACGACGACATTCAGGACCGCGACCCGGAGCGCAGGCATCGGCCTGCCGTATGGAGTGTATGGGGGGAGGCCCAGGCGATCAACGCCGGCGACGCGTTGCTGGTCTTGGGCCGGCTGGCGGTACTGAAACTGGGACGGGAGGGTGTCCCCGCAGAGCGGGTCACGGAGGCTGCGCGGGTGCTGGACGAGTGCACGCTGGAGATAGTGGAGGGCCAGGCCCTGGACATCAGCTTCGAAGAGCGGCTGGACGTGGGCGAGGATGCCTACCTGGAGATGATCGAGAAGAAGACCGGCGCCCTGTTCGATTGCGCCCTGCGGCTGGGCGGACTG
>JADFNQ010000048.1 GCA_022563285.1 Chloroflexota bacterium
ACGTGGGAGAAGCCGGTTCTCGTGTCTGAACACGCAACCGACGTCCACGGGGGCATGGATGATGAACTGTGGACAGCGCTTGGGGACCTTGGCGACCACCTCCAGCAGATGCTCGAGGGAGCTTGGAACACTTTGATCGGGCGCGGTCCCGACAGCCGCCGGCAAGCAGCGCATTCCATGCGAGAGCTAATAGACTGGGTACTGCGGACCCTAGCACCTGACTCCGCGTTTGAGTCAGCAGAGCTACTGCGGATGGGACTGAATCGCCCAACGCGGCAAATGCGGCTCGAGCGGATTCTTAGACCCAATGCGGGTAAGAAGACTCTGCAGAGGGCTTCGCGTCACCTGGAATCAACACATGGCGGGCTGGATGCCGTTGCCCACACGGGCACCGGTTCGGCCTGGCATGTTAGGGGCCTACTGCGGTCGTCGGAAGGGATCTTGCTGATCATCTGCGGACGCAGACGAGCGCCATAGCAGGCAAGGTCTACCAGCTCAGCCGCTAGCAGCGTCCCACGTACCACAGCGCCGCCGGCGCGGAGCCAGAAGGAGGAACCTCATGGCGGATCACCCTAACGCAACCCTGCTGAGGAACGGCTACGAGGCGTTCGGCAAGGGTGACATGGCGACGATCACAGAGCTATTCAGCGAGGACGTGGTGTGGCACCTCCCCGGCAACAACCAGCTGTCGGGCGTGCATAGGGGTAGGGACGCCGTATTCGCGATCTTCGCCAAGACGACGCAGTTAAGCGGAGGCACGTTCAAGATCGAGGTACACGACATCCTGGCGAACGACGAGCACGCAGTGGCGCTGACGCGAGGGACAGCCAGCCGCCAGGGGAAGCAGTACGACTCGCTGGAAGCCGCCGCTTACCACATCAGTAACGGCAAGGTCACGGAGTTCTGGTCCTTCCCGGGGAACCAGCGCCTGGCCGACGAGTTCTGGTCCTAGTCGGGGAAAGCAAGGGGGCCGCTATGAGAAGAGTATTGCTGTTGACGGCGATCGTGTTTGGCGGCGTGTTCGTAGCTCGCCGTCTCTTGACCGCTGAGCGGCGCGAGGGGCTTTCTCGATTGCCTGGCACTCTCATGGAGCGCTGTATGGAGCTGATGCCGGAGGACTCACCGCCGAAGGTCATGACGTCTGGCATCCAGCGGATGCAGGAGCAGAACGAAGAGCTTCTCGCCCTCTTGCGGGAACAGAACGACCTGCTACGGGAACGGCTCCCCGCCGAGAAGGCCCCCGCCAGGACCCGACGGCAAGCGAAAGAGACAGACGAACCTTCCTCGGACTAGAGCGCCGGCCTTAGCTGGCCCGCCCTCGGGCGGGCCGTGACACGCGGGCGGCTGAGGCCCCACTTCTGGCGCGGGTTCCTACGTACTCACCACCAGTACGCGGTCTAACCCCGAAAGGTCCCGCTTCACCTCGATACGCGCTTGCGGGAACGATTGCTGCGCCAGCTTGCGGGCAGCCTCGCCCTGCTCTTCGCCGACCTCGGCGAAGAGGGCGCCGCCACGCTTCAGACGGGGCGGGGCGTCCCGCAGCAGCCGCTCGATGAGGCGGAGGCCCTTGGGGCCGCCGTCCAGGCCCAGGCGGGGCTCGTGCTCGCGGATCTCCGGCGGCGCCGCCTCGAAGTCGCCGCTGCGGACGTAGGGGAGGTTGGCGGCGATGACGCCGATGGGGGCGTCCAGGGGCTCCAGAAGATCGCCGTGAAGGAAGCGAATGCGCTGGGCAACGCCGTGGCGCTCGGCGTTGCGGCGGGCGAGGGCTAGAGCGTCCGGCGAGACGTCAGTGGCGATGACCTGAGCCTCGGAGAGCTCTGAGGCCAGCGTCACGGCGATCGCCCCGCAGCCGACGCCCACGTCCGCCAGGAGCGTCTTGCGCCCCGCCGACCGTGTGCGGACGAACCCAATCACCAGCTCCACCAGCGTCTCCGTCTCAGAGCGGGGGATGATGGCGGCGGGCGTCACCTCGAACTCCAGCCCGTAGAACTCCTTCCGACCCAGGATGTACGCCGTCGGCTCGTGGTCGAGGCGACGCTGGAGGAGGGTGTCGAAGGCGCTCTGGGCGTCAGGGGCCATGTGATCGCGCAGGCGCTGGAAGAGGTGCGTACGGTCCGTGTTGAGGGCGTGGGCCAGGAGGAGCTCCGCCTCCAGGCTCGCCTCCTCGCTGCCGGCTCCGGCGAGCAGGCGCGAGCCGCGGCGGAGGGCCTCGCGGATGTTCAGGGGCATGCTTGCCGGTTCCGGGCGATCGGACCCACCCCGCTGCGCCGCTGCAGATCCCTTCGTGTGCCCCGGCCCTCGCATTCGAAGAACCTCCCCGCCGCTCAGGATGACAAATGGAGTCTCAGGCGAGCTGGGCTTCGAGGAGACGGGACCGCTCTTCTTCACGTATTTTCTCGATGATGTCGTCGATATCGCCATCGAGGAGGGCAGGGAGGTTGTGCCTGGTGTAGCCGATGCGGTGGTCGGTGACGCGGTCCTGGGGGAAGTTATAGGTGCGGATCTTCTCCGACCGCTCTCCGGTGCCGACCTGGGAGCGCCGAGTGGAGTCCACCTCCTCCCGCTGCTTGCGCTGCTCGATGTCCAGCACCCGCGCCCGCAGGACGGCCATCGCCTTGGTACGGTTCTTGAGCTGGGAGCGCTCGTCCTGGCAGACGGCGACGATACCGGACGGGAGGTGGGTGATGCGCACGGCAGTGGCGTTCTTCTGGACGCTCTGGCCGCCGTGGCCGCTGGCGTTGAAGACGTCGATGCGGAGGTCCTTCTCATCTATGTGAACATCGATATCGTCCGCTACGGGGAGGACGGCGACGGTGGCGGTGGAGGTGTGGATGCGCCCGCTGGCCTCGGTGACGGGGACGCGCTGGACGCGGTGGACGCCGCTCTCGAACTTCAGGTGTGAGTAGGCGCCCTGGCCGTGGACCTCGAAGGTGATCTCCTTGAAGCCGCCGAGGGCGCTGGGGTGGGAGTCCAGCACCTCCGCCGTCCATCCCTTGCGCTCCGCGTAGCGGGTGTACATGCGGTAGAGGTCGCCGGCGAAGAGGGAAGCCTCGTCGCCGCCGGCGGCGGCGCGGATCTCCACGATGACGTCCTTGTCGGCGAAGGGGTCTTTGGGGAGGAGGGCATGGCGCAGCTTCTCCTCCAGCGCCTCGATGCTGGCCTGCGTCGTCTCGATCTCCTCCCGAGCGAGGGAGAGGAGGTCCGTGTCCGCACCCTCGGCGACGATGGAGCGGGCGTCGTCGAGGGCACGCGCCAGACGTAGGTGCTCGCGGTACATCGTCACGGTCTCTTCCAGGGAGGAGTGCTCGCGGGCGAGCTGCTGTAGCCGCTCGTAGTCCCCGGCCAGCTCGGGCCGGGCCATCTCGCGGGCCAGCTCCTCGTATCGCTCCTCTACCGCGGCCAGTTTGTCGATCATGTCAAGCCACCAACGTACGTAGGCCCCCCGTATGGGGGCCCGATGTGATTATAGCACGGGAGGGCAGGAGCGGGACCGGACTTGTGCTTGGGTGCGGTGATTCGCTAGCGCCCACCTTGGTCCAGGTTCGGCTGTCCCGTTGACAGCCGCCCAGCCCAGGCGCACGATACCGGCGGCGGCGCGGGTGTAGGAGAGGGTTCAGGCGTCGTCGCTTTGGCTCCAGGCCGACGTGCCCAAGCGAACGTAGACATCAACGGTCTTTCTTTCCACCTTTCCTGCTTGCTTTCTTTCCATGTTTCTTCCCCTTCTTCTTACCTTCCTTCTTCTCTTCCATGATTCGCACCTTCTTTCTTTCCTTGACCCCTACCTATCTTCCTGCGGACGATCCTGAGACCTCAGCAGGACGATGTCAAGGGCCCCGCCGGAGGGACGGTTCCGACACCACTCCGCCCAGCCCCGGCGCATTACTTAAAGTCGTCTTCTTCTGTTTGTGCGCTGCTCTCAAGGTCAGGTTCCCAACCGATAAGGCGGGCCTGCTCGAATCGGTCTGGGTCGTCTACCATATTCTGTGCGTGACTCGTGCCCCGAATGCCACGGATCCCAGACTCGTGGCAACTACACGTGCACAGCCCTTCGGCCTTCACGCCACGGAGGAGTTCGAATCGGTAGCCGTTGCACATCCAATGAGTTAGAGGGGTATTGCACCAAATTTGCGCTCTGGGGCCAGGCTTCGTTGTCATGAAGGAATTATAGTGGATCAGCTGACGTCGTTGACACCCGCCCAGCCCAGGCGCACAATGCCCCCAGCGTATGCGCCACCTAACTAGGAGGTCGCCATGAAGAGCGGTTGGTTACTACTAGTCTCATTGATCGCAGTCTTGACTCTGGCCGTCGCCTGCGGCGATGACGGTGGCGATGGGGAAGATACAACGACTCCCGCCGCCGCTGTCACGCCAGAAGATTCTGGCGAAAATGGAGAATCAGACGTAACTTCCTTTTCGGAAGATGACCCAGAGTACCTACTGGCGTCGATAGATGCTGGCGAGCCATTGTCCGTAGATGATCCCTCGATCGGCACCTATGCAGGTCTGCTCGACAGCCTTGACGAAAAGTGTGAGGAGGAGCAGTCGCTGATCGGTGATCAGGCTGTCGTGGCAACCCAGCTTCTGGCAGACGAAGGTATCACCGTCACCGTCTTAGAGGCGTTGCAGGGCATAGACGAGTCCATCCCAGAGGGGTCCCCCAGACTTAGCTGTGCCGAGATCGCCGCAACGTGGGTTACTCTCATAGTAGGCCAGTAGCGGCACCGTTGACAGCCGCCCAGCCCAGGCGCACAATGCCTGAGGCGGACAGTTAGCGTTGCCCCCTTTGTGTCGCGTGTAACCTCAGAGGCGCGATGCCTCGCTGTCCGCCCTTCTGTTTGACAGCCGCCGGCAACCGATGCCTCGCGATTATTGGTTAACCCGCCCGGCCACATCCGCCAGCGGTACCATCTCCTGATGACCGTCCGCCAGACGGCGCAGGGTCGCGGCGCCGTCCGCCAGCTCGCGCTTGCCGATGATGGCGGCGTATTCGGCGCCGAGGGCGTCTGCGTGGCGCATCTGCGCCTTCAGGGAGCGCTCCCCGGCGGCGACGACGGCGGCGATGCCCTCACGGCGGAGGTCGGAGGCGAGGCGGAACGACTGCGAGCGGGCGTCGGCGGTCTGGAAGGCGACGAAGACGCGAGGCCGTGGGGGCTCGCCTACGGCGAGTTCCTGGCGCTTGAGGTTCAGGACTATACGCTCGATGCCGGTGGCCCAGCCGATGCCGGGTGTGGACCTGCCGCCGAGCTCCTCGATTAGGCCGTCGTAGCGGCCGCCGGCGCCCACGGTGCTCTGGGCGCCACCCTCCTGCGGCTGGAACTCGAACACGGTGCGGGTGTAGTAGTCCAGGCCGCGCACGAGGCGGGGGTTGAGCAGGTAGCCGATGCCGACGTCCTCCAGATAGGAGCGGAGGCGCGCGAAGTGGTCGGCGCAGGCATCGCACAGGTAGTCGGTGAAGGGGGGCGCGCCGGCGATCACCGGCTGGCAGCGGTCCTGCTTGCAGTCCAGCAGGCGCAGGGGGTTGCGCTGGTATCGCGCCTCACAGTCGTTGCACAGCCGCTTCAGCTTGTCGGCGTAGTAGCCTCGCAGCGCCTCCAGGTAGCGGGGCCGGCAGGTCGGATCGCCAATGCTGTTCAGGTGCAGCGTAAGACCCTGAAGGCCCAGCTCCTCGTAGATTCGAAACAGGAGCTCGATCACCTCGGCGTCGACGGATGCGTCCGCCTCGCCGATCGCCTCGCAGCCGAGCTGGGTGTGCTGGCGGTAGCGGCCGGCCTGGGGGCGGTCATAGCGGAAGATGGGGCACCAGTACCAGAGGCGCACCGGCTGGGGCAGGTTGTGCATGCCGTGCTCCAGGTAGGCGCGACAGACGGGGGCGGTCCCCTCCGGGCGCAGGGCAAGCTGCTGGCCGCCGCGGTCCTGGAAGACGTACATCTCCTTCTGGACGATGTCCGTGACCTCGCCGACGCCGCGGGCGAACAGGGAGGCCTCCTCGAACACGGGGGTCTCGATGCGCCGGTACCCGAACAGGCCACATATCCGGGCGGACGCCTCCCAGACGCGATCCCAGTAGGGCTGGTCGTCCGGGAGGACGTCGGTGGTGCCCCTGGGGGCCTTGTAGAGCTTGGTCATCGATCGCCTTGCATGCCGGTCTTCTGGCCGAGCATACTAGAAGGCCGCAGGTGGCGCAAAGCGGAGAGGGAGAGCCGCCATGAAGCTGAAGGGTAGCACGGTAATCGTCACGGGGGCCTCCAGCGGGATCGGCAGGGAGACGGCACGGGCGTTCGCGCGGGCGGGCAGCAACGTCGTACTCGCCTCGCGGAACAAGGTGGCGTTGCAGGGGCTGGCGAAGGAGCTGAAGCCGCTGCCGGGCCGCGCGCTGGTCGTGCCCACGGACGTGACCGACCGGGAGGCGGTGAAGGCGATGGTGGAGCGGGCGGTCAAAGAGTTCGGCTCCATCGAGGTGCTGGTGAATAACGCGGGGCTGGGGCTGAACGCGCCGATCGCGGAGGGGAGTCTGGAGAACATCCGCCACGTGTTCGAGGTGAACCTGTTCGGGGCGATCCACTGCATCCAGGCGGTGGTCCCGCACCTGAAGGAGCGGCGGCGGGGGACGATCGTCAACGTCTCCTCCGTGGTCGGCCGTCTGGCCACCCCCTACAACGGCGCCTACTCGGCGACCAAGGCCGGCCTCACTGCGCTGACGGACTCGCTCAGGCTGGAGCTGGAGCGGTACGGGATCAAGGTGACGGCGGTCTACCCGGGCTACACGATCACAGGGTTCCAGGGTAACGTCCTAAGCGAGGTGGAGACCCCGGCGCCGTCGCGGCTGGTGCGGGGCGTCGGCCCGGAGGCGGTGGCGAAGACGATCGTACGGGCAGTGCGGCAGGGCCAGCGGGAGGCGTACGTGAGCTTCAGCGATGCGGCGGCGGTCATGCTAAAGAACGTATCGCCGCGTCTGATCGACTGGGGGATGCGGCGGCTATGGCTGTCGGGGCGGCACGTGGAGGGGGTGGGAGAGCGATAGCAACGCCCAGGGTATGGTGCTAAACTTACCGATAGAAGATGACTATTGAGCAAGCTGAGATAGCGCAGCCGCTGTTAGCGAGGGCGCGCGAATACCTCCCCGCTTCGGACGTTACGAAGATAGAGGAGGCGTACGATTTCGCCGCCAGATGTCACGCCGGGCAGCTCCGCCGCTCGGGCGATCCGGTCATCACGCACCCGCTTCACGCCGCCCAGACGATCGCCTCGCTGCAGCTGGACGCGGACACGATAGTGGCTGCGCTGCTGCATGACGTGCAGGAGGACTGCGACGTCAGTAACGGGGATATCAAGAAGCGGTTCGGCGCGGAGGTGGCGAAGCTGGTGGAGGGGGTGACGAAGCTGGGCCAGATCCCCTGGCAGGCCGGGGAGAGGTTGAGCGGCGATGACAACATACAGGCGGAGAACCTGCGCAAGATGTTCCTGGCGATGGCCCAGGACCTGCGGGTGGTCATCATCAAGCTGGCCGACCGGCTGCACAACATGCTGACCCTGAACGCCCTACCCGCCGATGACCAGATTCGCATCGCCGGGGAGACGATGGAGATATTCGCCCCGCTGGCGTCTCGTCTGGGCATCTGGGAGATGAAGTGGCAGCTAGAGGACCTGGCGTTCCGGCACCTGGAGCCCGACCGATATAAGCTCATCGCCGGCATGCTGGACGCCAAGCGGGGAGCCCGCGAGCGCTACGTGGCGAGGGTGAAGGAGATCCTGGGAGAGGAGCTGGCGAAGCAGGGCGTCAAGGCCGAGGTCCAGGGACGTGCCAAGCACATCTACAGCATCTTCCAGAAGATCGAGAAGTACGCCTTGGAGAGGAGGGGCGCCGGCGAGATCTACGACCTGCTGGCGGTGCGCATCCTGGTGGACACGGTCACCGACTGCTATAGCGCGCTGGGGGCGGTGCACGGTTTGTGGCGCCCCCTACCGGGCACCTTCGATGACTACATCGCCAACCCGAAGGAGAGTATGTACCAGGCGCTGCACACGACGGTGATGAGCCTGGACACGCGGCCGCTGGAGGTGCAGATCCGGACGTACGAGATGCACCACAGCGCCGAATACGGGGTGGCCGCCCACTGGCGGTACAAGGAGGGCTCCAAGCGGGACCTCCACTACGAGGAGCGGCTGGCCTGGCTGCGCCAGCTGCTGGAGTGGCACCGGGAGATAGCGCAGGCGGAGGAGCTGGTGGAGGCGGTAAAGTCCGATATCTTCCAGGACCAGGTGTTCGTGTTTACGCCCAAGGGCGAGGTGAAGGACCTGCCCAAGGGAGGTACACCGATCGACTTCGCATACCGGATCCACACGGACCTAGGCCATATGTGCGTGGGGGCGAAGGTGAACGGCCGCCTGGTGCCGTTGAACACGGAGATGAACAACGGCGACGTGGTGGAGATAATGACCAGCAAGTCGTCTAAGGGGCCGTCCCGCGATTGGCTCAACGCCGCCCTGGGTTACGTCCGGACCAGCCACGCGCGGGGGAAGATACGACAGTGGTTCAAGCGCCAGGAGCGAGCGGAGAACATATCGCGCGGGCACGAGATGCTGGAGAAGGAGCTGCACCGCCTCGGCGTGAGCATGGCGGAAGTGCAGGCCGACCTGCTGAAGCTGTTCAAGTACGAGGATCTGGACGACTTCCTTCTCCGCGTGGGCTGCGG
>JADFNQ010000049.1 GCA_022563285.1 Chloroflexota bacterium
TGGCCTCGTCTGGCCGTTCCCTAGCACTATCCACTTGTAGGTAGTGATCTCCCGCAGCCCCACGGGGCCGCGGGCGATCGTCTTCTGAGTGGAGTCGATGATCTCCGCCCCCAGGCCGAACTGGGCGCCATCGGTGAACTGGGTGCTGGCGTTGACGTAGACGACGGCGGTGTCCACCTCGTCCAGGAAGCGCATCGCCGAGGAGTAGTCCTCGGTGATGATGGCGTCGGAATGGCCGCTGCCGAACCGGTAGATGTGCTCCAGCGCCTCGTCCAGGGAATCGACCACCCTTACCGCCGCTACCAGGGCCAGGAATTCCTGACCGAAGTCGTCGGGCGAGGCCGGCGTCAGCTTGATCTCGGGGATCTCCTGGGCCTTGAGGATGCGCAGCGCCCGCTCGTCGCAGCGCATCTCCACCCCGCCCTCCGCCCAGCTGCGGGCCATCGCCGGCAGGAACTCCTCAGCGATCCCCTGGTGGACCAGGAGGGTGTCCAGGGCGTTGCAGATGCTGAACTTGCGGGTCTTAGCGTTGTGGGCGACGCGCACGGCTTTATCGATGTCGGCGGCCCGGTCCACGTAGGTGTGACAGACGCCCGTGCCGCCGATGAGTACCGGCATCGCCGCGTTCTCCCTCACGTACCGGATCAGCTCCGCGCCGCCCCGCGGCACCAGCAGATCGATCGCGTCCCGCATCTTCAGCAGCTCTCCCAGGAGAGCACGGTCTGTGTCCTCGATCATCTGCACCGCGTCCCTGGGAACGCCGGCGGCCGCGATCGCCTCGCGGACCACGCCGGCGAGGACGATGTTGGAGTGGATAGCCTCCTTGCCGCCGCGCAAGATACAGGCGTTGCCCGACTTGAGGCACAGCGAGGCGATGTCCACGGTCACGTTGGGGCGGCTCTCAAAGACGGCGGCCATCACCCCCAGCGGCACCCGCTTGCGGCCTATCTGGAGGCCGTTGGGCAGTGTGCGGGTGTCAAACATCTCGCCCAGGGGGTCCGGCAGAAGCGCCACCTGGCGCACGTCGGCGGCGATCGCCGCCAGCCGCTCACGGGTCAGGAGCAGCCGGTCCAGCACCGCCTCCGATAGCCCGGCCTGTCTGCCGGCCTCGATGTCCTGGCAGTTGGCCTCAAGGATGTCCGGTTCTCGATCCAACAGGTCGCGGGCCACGCCTTCGAGGGCGCGGTTGCGCACATCCACGGACAGCCGCGCCAGGGAGCGCGCGGCCTCCCGCGCCGCCGTGCCCTTGGCCCGGATATCGGACGCGGTGGTGGTCATGCCGCCTTCCTGGCCACGCCGACCATGTCGAACACGGGCGTGACGGGGCGGCCTATGCCCCGCTCCAATGTGAGGCCGGCCTCCTCCAACGCCGTCCGGAACCCGCCGATGGTGAACAGCGCCTGCATATCGTGGCCCATCAGCTTCATGCCGATGCCGTACCTGCGCTTCGATATGTCCACGAAGTGAAAGCTCCCGCCGGGCTTCAGCACCCGCGCCACCTCCCGCAGGGCGGCCTGCCAGTCCGGAACGTGATGCATCACCGCCATCTCAACCACGGCGTCGAACCGCTCAGCGGCGAAGGGCAGGCGGGAAGCGTCCGCCAGCAGCAGGGCGGACTCCGCCGCGCCGTTATGGGCGAGCCGCCGGCCCGCCTCCTGCACCTGCCGCCGGTCTAGGTCGAACGCCACTAGGCGGCCCGGCCGGAACGCGTCGGCGATGAGCGCAGTCTCCACGCCGCGGCCGCAGCCCAGGTCGAGGATGGTGAGCCCGGCGGGCAGGCGGGCGAGACGGTAAAGGTTCGCCACCTCCCTCCGTTGAAGCCAGGCGTATAGTGGGTTGTTGACCAGAATCCGTTCCAGAAGCCGCATCTCAGCCACGGCTTACGTGTTCCCTTCTCGCTGTTCGTCGTCGGGCCGCTTGTGATCCAACCGCACCACGCTTGCCTCCGAACAGCCCGCGACCAGCCGCGCTACTTGTGGCGTCGCTGCCAGCGCGTCTTCTTCAGCATCTTGCGATGCTTGTGCTTGCTTATCTTCTTCCGACGTTTCTTTATGACTGAGCCCATCTACCCTCCGTGCCTTGTTCCCTGATCCTTCTTCTTGTCCCCTCTAGTTCATCTCCGGCCCAAGCAGCGGTTCGAAATTGAGCAGGGTGATGTCAGGAGTAACGTCATCGTAAGCCGCCTGCACCGGCATGTCCACCCGGACATCCTCCGGCCCCACGCCGACGATGTTGGTGGTGAGCCGCGGCCCCTCGTCCAGCTCCACGATGGCGAGTACGTAGGGGACGTCCTCCTGAAAGGCCGGGTGCATCGCCCGCCGCACAACCGTGTAGGAGTAGACCTTCCCCTTGCCCGTGGCGACCACCCAGTCCAGATGCTCCGACAGGCAGAAGGGGCAGATGGCGCGCGGGTAGAATATGCGCTTGCCGCAATCGCGGCACTGCTGCAGGCGGAGCTCACGCGCCTGCGTCCCTTGCCAGAACGGGCGCGAGGTCTCGCTGGGCTGGGGCAAAGGCTTGCGGTACTCTTCACCGGCCATGGCGCTACCTCCCTAGAACTAATGAGGCCTGCTCACTCATAACTCCACCGTTCCCGTTCACGAACGCCAGCTCACAGTTGGGCACCTGCCTCGACCCCGCGCGGCCCTGTAGCTGGCGGACAGCTTCCGTCACGTGCGAGGCGCCGCCGGCCAGGCCGGGCTGCCCGAAGGAGAGCTGCCCGCCATGGGTGTTCAGCGGCAGGTCGCCCCGGTAGGTCAGGTCATGCTCCGCCACGAAGGGCCCTCCGCCGCCCTTGGGGCAGAAGCCCGCGTCCTCAAGCGTGATCAGCACCGTGATCGTATAGCAATCGTAGACCGACACCAGGTCCACATCCTCAGGCGAGACGCCGGCCGTCTGGAACGCCTTCGGCGCCGTCACCGCGATGGGCGAGGTAGTGATGTCAGGGGCCTGCGAGAGCATCATGTGGGTGGCGTACTCCGCCGCCCCCAGCAGCCACACCGGCGGCCGCGGCGACTGCCGGGCAGCCTCCGGCGAGACGACCACGAACGCTGCGCCCCCCGTGCACGGCATCACTATCTCCAGCAGGTGCAGCGGGTCCACCACCAGGGGCGAGTCTAGCACATCGTCGATGGTGATGGGCTGGTCGAAGAAGAGGGCATCGGGGTTGGCGCAGGCGTTGGTGCGCTGGTCGGCGGCGATCTTGGCGAGCTGGCGAGACGTGGTGCCGTACTCGAACATGTGACGCTGGGCGATTAGGGCGTAGCCGGAGTTCACCCCCATGGGGCCGTAGGGCACCTCGAACTCTCGGTAGGGGAGCTGAGAGCGCCGGCGCGCTCGTGGCGAGTAGAACGTCTCCACGTCGGACGCCTCCCCCGTGACACAGAGTGCGGCGCGGCAGTGGCCGGCAGCGATGGCCGCGGCCGCCCGCCACACCATCCCCGCCGCTGAGGCGCCCCCTATGTCCACCACGTTAGAGTAGCGGGGGTGCACGCCCAGGTACTCGCCCAGGACGGAGGGCCACATGGGCACCATCTCCACTATGGGCGGGCCGATAAGCAGACCGTCCACGTCCTTCGGCTCCAGGCCGGCGTCCAGCATCGCCAGACGCGACACCTCGGCCATGATGCCCAGCGTCGTCTTTCCGTCGGGGTTACGGGTCGGCTTCAGCTCGCCGATGCCGGTGATCGCCGCCGCACGCTTCAGGGTCAAGTCAGCCCTCCGCGCTCATCCCTGGTCCGGACTGCATCATCACAGGATCACCAGGTTGTCCCGGTGCACCACCTCGCCGCCGTAGTGGTGGCCCAGCTCTGCCTCGATGCGGTCGGAGCGGAGGCCGCGGATGCGCAGGATCTCCTCCGCGCCGTAGTTGGCGATCCCACAGGCGATGCGCCGGCCGTCGCCGTCCGTGATCGCCACCGCGTCCCCGCGCTGGAAGTTGCCCTCCACGTCGCACACGCCCGCTGGCAACAGGCTCCGGCGCTGCTCCCGTAGCGCCTTGCTGGCGCCCTCGTCCACGGCGATGCTCCCCTTGAGAGAAAGCCCCGCCACCATCCAGCGCTTGCGGCTCTCCATGCGGTCAACGCTGGTAGGGAATAAGGTGCCGATCTCCTCGCCCCGCGCCGCGCTCTCGAGCACGTCCGGCCGCCGCCCGTCGGCGATAACGACGTCCGCCCCGCCGGCCAGCGCCAGCTGCGCTGCCTGAACCTTCGTGGTCATGCCCCCGACGCCCCTGCCGCGGGTGTCCCCGGCCAGCCGCTCGATCTCCGCGTCGATGCGCTCCACGCGGGGGATCAGGCGGGCGCTGGTGTCGCGCCTGGGGTCGGCGGTGTAGAGGCCGGCCTGATCGGTAAGCAGGACCAGCAGGTCAGCGTCCACCAGGTTGGCGACCAGCGCCGATAGGTTGTCGTTGTCGCCGATCGCGGCCCCCTCGATCTCCTCCACGGCCACCACGTCGTTCTCGTTGATTATCGCCACAACCCCCAGCTCCAGCAGTCCCAGGAGGGTGTTGCGGGCGTTGAGGTAGCCCTGCCGGTCGGCGAGGTCGCGGCGGGCGAGCAGGGTCTGGGCGACGGTAATATCGTGCCGGGCGAACAGCTCCTGGTAGGCCTGCATCAGGTCTGTCTGTCCCACCGCGGCCAGCATCTGGCGGAACGGCATCCCCTTGCGGTCACGGGTGACTCCCAGACGGTGTCGACCGGCGGTGATAGCGCCGGACGTGACGAGGAGAACGGACGCGCCTAGCTGTTGCAGGCGCGCCACCTGGCCCACCAGCGCCGACATCACCTCCAAGTTCAGCCGGTCTGTGCCGGCGGTGAGCACGTTGGTGCCCACCTTGGCTACGATGCGGCGGTAGCGGAGCCTCTCGTCGTCGGCTTTGCGGCGCGGTCCGATGCTCTGTTTAGCCATAGATAGAAGATATCGTGCAGATGCGATCGCATTATATCAGGGCGGTTTCCGGCCTAACAAGGAAATCGGCCGTTGTGACAGGCGGAGGTGTTGACCGGGGGTGCTACGCCCAGCGCTTCGCCTGTGGTAGTATTCTCGTTCGATGCAGGCGCCTCCGGAGGACCCGCGATGAAGCTGGCTCTGGCGCTGCTGCTGGCGGCGCTGATGGCGTCCCTGATGGCGTCGCCCGCGTACGCACAGGTGGAGCCCGCCGAGAACGGCGGCCCGGACATCCTGCTCAAGGCGCTGATTACGACAGGAGTGATCGGGGGCACGGCGGCGCTGGCCACGCTGCTGTACTTCCTGCGACGGGCGATAGGCTTCGACTGGCACCGGCCGCCGGAGGGCGACGAAGGCGCCGACGGGGAGCACTAACCGCGACCGCACAAACGCCAGATGCCCCGGCGGTTCGCCGGGGCATCTACCTTTCGCTTCTATGTGACGTCAGGCTACGGGCGCTTTCCGCTCCGCGTGCTCCAGCTCCGCCATCCAGCGATCGAACGTCTGCAGCCGCTCTGCAAGCTGCGCCTTCATCTCGCTCATCTGCTCCGCCTTCTGGCTGACGATCCCGTGCTGCTGGCTCACCACATCGATCGCCTTCCGAAGCTGCCGCTTCTTCTCAGCCACGTCCCACTCCGGCCGATACTGGGCCGTGATCTCCCGCAGCATCTCCTGCGCTTCCACCATCTCCTTGATCTCGGCCAGAGAAAGCCCCAGCAGGTTCTGCAGGCGGCGGATGTGCTCCACCCGCTTCACGTCATCTTCAGAGTAGAGCCGGAAGCCGCCGTCCATGCGGGTGGGCGGGCGTAGGAGTCCCTTCTCTTCGTAGAAGCGTAGCGTCCTCTGCGTAACGCCGGTGCGCTCCGCGACCTCACCGATCTGGAGATACGCTTCACTCGTATCGGACACGGGCCCGTAGCTCCTTAATACCGTAGTACGTTACTTGAATTGCAGTATAGCGACGCCTTACTTCTACGTCAAGGTTATGCTGACCCATTATCGCCTCCCCATATCATGCACCTGTAGACGCCATTACAGCCTTTAGGCTGCCGTCGCGCCCCCATTCCCCAAAAGCATGGGGTTCATCAATTGGCGGACGCTACCCCGGCCAGAAGTTTCCGCTATTCGAATTCCGGCTCTTCCTCCTCAACCGCCGGTACGGCGGTGTGCGAGGGCAGCAGCGCGTCCACCCGCTCCTCGCGTCGCTGGCCCCTCGCCGGCAGCGAGAGGATCACCTGGCGCAGAGCCGAGAGCTTATCGGCGGACTTGCCATCGAGGATGACCCCTGCCACGCCCGCCCCACGCAGCGCCTCCAGCCGGTACGGGCCGATCTCCGGCGTCACCTCAACCAGCAGCGGCGTCTGGGAAAGCAGCGAGAGACGGCGTAGCTCCATCAGCCGTCGAACCGTGAACGGCTCTCCGATCGGCGCGATCTCCAGCGCATCCAGGGCCAGGCCGGACAGCGCCCGCAGCTCCGTATCGCCCGCTTGGGCGCCGAGGCGAAGCACTAGCCCCACCTTCTCCTCCAGGACCACCTCCGCAGACGATTCTTCATCCAGCAGCACAAAGTCAGCGCCCGCCTCACGGGCGGCAGCGACCGTCGCCCGCTGTGCATCCTCCGCGCGCAGTCCCACGGGCACGTCGCCCAGCTTCTGGAGGGCGTCTCCCAGCTTGCCGGCCTCCAGGCCGGTGATGATCACCGCGTCTGCGGCAGCGTCCGCGGTGTCGCCCACCTTCTTCGCCTGGTCCTTGTCCAGTCGCAGCAGGCAGAGCAACGTGGGGGAGGGGCGGCGCTCCGCCACCACGCCGAAACCTATCGGCCCCGCCTCCACCTTGCCCGCACGTCTTATCTTGTCAGCCAGCTTACTCATACGCCTCCTCCGTGGACTCCGCGATCATTATGGGCGGCTGCCGTCGGCGCGGGCAAGCCGTCGACACGGCCCACGGGCGTAGGCTACCATTTACGCCGACCCGAAAGGAGGCGAGCGATGAAGCTAGAGGGGAAGGCAGCGCTTATTACCGGCGCCGGCTCCGGGATCGGCCGCGCCATCGCGCGGCTGTTCGCCGCCGAAGGCGCCAGCGTGCTTGTCGCGGAGCTGAACGAGGAGACCGGGAAGGCGGTGGTGGGGGAGATCGAAGCCGCAGGGGGCAGGGCCAGCTTCTTGCGCACGGATACCTCCCGCGAGGAGGACGTGAAGGACGCCATCGCCGCCACCGTCGAAAAACATGAGCGGCTGGACATCCTAGTGAACAACGCCGGCATCGGCGGCCCGACCCACACCTGGGACCAGGTAATCGCCGTCAACCTCTCGGGCGTGTACTACGGCTGCCTGCACGGAGTCGAGGCGATGAGGGGGCAAGGCAGCGGCGTCATCGTGAACATGGCCTCCATGGCCGGGCTGGTGGGGTTCACAGTGACGGGCTTGCCTGTGGCCTTCGGCTCCGCCTCCGGCACCGCTTACATCGCCGCCAAGCACGGGGTCATCGGCCTCACCAAGCAGTTCGCCCTTGGCGGCGCCCCGGAGGTGCGCGTGAACTGCATCTGTCCCGGCTGGATTGAGACGGCCCTCACACAGCCCCTGACGCAGGCCCAGCCGCTGCTGGAGTGGGCGCTGCAGGGCACCCCGATGGGCCGCCTGGGCCAGCCCGAGGAGATCGCGAAGGCGGCGCTGTTCCTGGCCAGCGACGACTCCTCCTTCATGACCGGCGCGCCGCTCATCGTGGACGGCGGCTGGACCGCCCGCTAGGCTAGGCGGCAGCTATAGGTCTCCTCACTCACGGCCAGACGCGGCTCCAGGTGAGACTTCGCCATCGGCACTATGTGCGGAAGGGCTGCGTCAGCGCAGCGGTCACGCGGCAGTCCGGGCCCGGTCCCCGTTTGTTCCCGCTTAAAGGATCTTGCTCAGGAAGGCCTGTGTGCGGGGCTGGACTGGCCGCAGGAACATCTCCTCCGGCGACCCCTCCTCCACAATCACCCCTTCGTCCATGAACACGATGCGGTCGGCGACCTCGCGGGAGAACCCCATCTCGTGGCTGACCACGATCATCGTCATCCCCCCTCGGGCCAGCGCCTTCATCACGTCCAGCACCTCGCCCACCAGCTCCGGGTCCAGGGCCGAGGTCACCTCGTCGAACAGCATCAGCTTGGGCTGCATCGCCAGCGCCCTGGCGATCGCCACCCGCTGCTGCTGCCCGCCGGAGAGCTGTGACGGGTAGGCGGAGAGCTTCTCCGCCAGCCCCACGTTCGCCAGCATCTCCCGCCCGGCCTCCTCCGCCTGCTTGCGCGGCACCTTCTTCACCCGTATCGGCGCCTCGATAACGTTTCCCAGCGCGCTCAGGTGGGGGAACAGGTTAAACCGCTGGAACACCATGCCGATGGCCGCCCGCTTGCGCGCCACCGCCCGCTCGCTGTCCTCCACCAGGCGGCCGTTCTTCTCCCGATAGCCAACCATCTCGCCGTCCACATATATGCGGCCGCCGTCCAGATGCTCCAGGTGGTTTATACAGCGCAGGAACGTGGTCTTGCCGGAGCCGCTGGGGCCGATGATAACCACCACCTCGCCCTGCGCCACGTCAATGTTTACGCCCCGCAGCACCTCCAGGCGCCCGAAGCGCTTATGCACGTCCAGACTGCGCACCATCGGCTCTGACATCGCCCCAACATTCTACGCCCGCATTCCCGCGGCCTCAAACCACACGCCTGCCGGAC
>JADFNQ010000050.1 GCA_022563285.1 Chloroflexota bacterium
TGAGGAAGATGGCGCCGAACAGGATCGACATCGGCAGGAGCTGACGGTTGTCGGAGCCCCAGATAAGACGCACCGCGTGAGGCACGATGAGCCCCACGAAGCCGATGGTGCCGGCGACGGCCACGGCAGCGGCCGTGGCCAGGGAGGCCACGCCCAGCAGGAGCAGCTTCACCCGCTCCGGATCGATGCCGAGCTGTCGGGCCTGCTCCTCGTCCAGACTGAGGACGTTAAGGATGCGACCGTGGGCCAGGATGACAAAGGCGGCGGGCACAACGTAGGGCAACGTCCAGATGACCTCGCCCCAGGTGGCAGTGTTGAAGCTGCCCAGCACGACCGCGAATACTGAGAGCGTGTGCGTGGTGTCGCGTAGCATGAGAAAGGTGGTAATGGCTGTGGAAAACGACGCTACAGCCACGCCGGCGAGGATCAGTGTGGTCGCCGGCAGGGTGTTGCCCACACGGGCGACGCTGTAGACGATGACGACGGAGACGATGGCGCCGGCGAAAGCGGCCAGGGGCAGGACGCTGAGTCCGTGCCAGGAGTGGGGCGCCTCCGTGACGATGACGATGGTTGCGCCCAGGGCAGCCCCGGTGGCCACACCGATGAGATAAGGATCGGCAAGCGGGTTACGGAACACCCCCTGGTAAGTTGCGCCGGCCATCGCCAGAACAGCGCCCGTCAGCCCCGCCAGCAGCACCCGCGGCAGGCGCACCTCCCAGATGATGTCCCGCCAGAGAAGGGGCAGGCTGTCCGCCATCTCCACGCCGGGCAGACGAGAGAGGACAATGCGTACCGTGGCGTCCAGCGGTATGCTGGCCGGGCCAACGGCTACGCCCAGGGTGACCACCCCCAGGAGGACCACCCCCGCCAGGAGGAACCGGGGCCAGGGGAAACGCCCCAGTACGGCGAGAGGTTCCGCCTCAGGCGGGGCCGGCCGCTCGATGGCGCTCATGGGAAGAGCTCCGGGTAGAGGTACGCGGCCAGTGTGCGCAACGCCTCCACCAGGCGCGGCCCCGGACGGGACACGATGTTCGGGTCGATGATGTGGATGCGATCGTTCTGCACGGCGGAGACGCTGCCCCAGCCGGGGCGGGCCCTGACCGTATCGGGGCTCTCACCGGCGACCTCATCGGCCAGGATAATCACCTCCGGGTCGGCCTCAATGATCGCCTCCGCGCTCATCTGGGGGAACGGCTGGCCGGTGGCGTCGGCGATGTTCTGGGCGCCCAGGATGTCATACAGGTCGGCGATGAAGCTGCCGGGGCCAGCGGTGAAGTACGTATTGTCGATCTCGTGGAAGATCGTGGGAGCGGCCACCGCGTCCCCGATCTCGGACTGGATGCTCTGCACCGCCGCCTGCATGTCGGCGACGAGGCCGGCGGCGTCGGCGGCGTGGCCGGTGGCCTCGCCCAGCAGTTCGGTCTGGTCGTACACCCCCTGGATGGACGCGGGGGCGGCCAGGTTAAGGACGGGGATGTCCAGGTTCTGGAGCGCCGCCTGGAGATCACCGGGGTCGAAGAAAATGACGACCAGGTCCGGCTGCAGGTCCGCGATCGCCTCCACGCTGGGGGTGAAGGCGTCCACCTTGGGCAGGTCGTTGACCGCCTGCGGGCAGTCAGAGGTGCTGTCCACGGCGGTCATCTGGTCGCCGGCGCCGATGGCGTACAGGATCTCCGTGTGACCGGCGGAGAGGGAGGCGATGCTCTGGGGCGGCGCCTCTAGCGCCACGGTGTTGCCCACGCTATCGGTTATCTCGACCGGGAAGGCGGAAGCGTCCGGCGCCGTGGTCTCCTGCGGGCCGACGCAGTCGAACACCGCCGTTACCGGCGTGGCCAACGGCTCCACGACGGGGGTAGGCGTATCCGTAATCGTAGGCGTTGGGGATGGACCGGAGCCGCCGCCGTTGCAGGCCACGACCGCGATAGCGAGCAGGGCCAGGATAGCGGGACCAATGTAGCGAAGCCTCATATCGATTGACCTCCCGAAACTAGCCGGAAGGCGAGGGCGGGCGGTACGAAAAACCCCTGCCCGCCCAGGCAGGGGTGTCGCGTCGCCGCTGTAGCCCATGCCTTTCCGCGAAGGCTGGTGGCCGACAGGGGCAGGCGACCTGGCTCCCCCGGTACCCGCACGGGCCCGGGGATACAGTTGCGGGACAGCGCCGGCCTCTTACCGGCTTCGCTTTTGACCCCTGCCCCCCGACAGCGAGCAGCCCGCCGCCGAGGGGTCGCGGGGACCCCTGCCAAACGCTATTAAGTTGTCACACGCACTCTAGCGCCCGCCGTCCGGTTCGTCAAGCGGGGGGAGCCACTGCGGGACGCCTTAGGCCGTTGAACTGCAATGGCGGAAGGCATAGGATACGCGCAAAGCCACCTGACACGCGCGCAAGGGGTAACATGCCATGGACCTGGGACTGAAAGGAAAGGCAGCCCTCGTGTGCGGCTCCAGCAAGGGGATCGGGCGGGCTATCGCTATCGGTCTGGCGAGGGAGGGCTGCAACGTCGGTATCTGCGCCCGCGATAACGCTGCCCTGGCAGCGACCGCCAGCACCATTCGCCGGGAGACGGACGCGGAGGTGTTCTCCCTGGTCTGTGACATGGCGCGCTACGAGGAGATCAAGCGAGTGGTGCAGGAGACGGCGAACAGTTTCGGGCGGCTGGACATCCTAGTGAACAACGCCGGCGGGCCCCGTACCGGCACGTTCGACGAGATGGAGGAGACGGACTGGCTGCAAGCGATCAACCAGAACCTGATGTCGGCCATCCGCACTACGCGGGAGGCGCTGCCACATCTGAGGCGCTCCGGCGGCGGCCGCGTCATCAACATCACATCTGTCGCCGTTAAGCAGCCTATCGACCGGCTGATCCTCTCCAACACGGTGCGTCTGGGGGTCGTCGGCATGGCCAAGACGCTGTCGCGGGAGCTGGCGCCGGAAGGGATCACCGTGAACAACGTCTGCCCTGGCAGCATCGCCACGGAGCGGCTGATGGCGCTTATTGAGGAGCGCGCCCAGCGGGAGGGGATGAAGATGGAGGAGGCGATTGAGATTGAGGAGCGGCGGGTACCGATGGGACACCTGGGGGACCCCGAGGACGTGGCGAACCTGGTGGTGTTCCTGGCCTCAGCGAAGGCCCACTACATTACGGGGACGACGATCCAGGTGGACGGCGGCAGCACCACGGCGGTGTTCTAGCCCCCGGCGGGGCCGGCCCTCTATCGCGGCAGGCCCGGGCGCGCTGAAGCGAACCGCTGCCTACTGCCGCCCCTCGAAGGTGGGATCGTTCTGGTCCAGCCACTGGTTGGTTATCCAGTGGTTGTTGCCGAACCAGGGCCAGGTGTAGTTGTTCTTGTAGTAAGGCCAGGATACGGATGCAGTGATGAGGGTGGCGTAATCCAGGCGAGCGAAAGCGGCCGTGTCCGGCTTCAGCTCCAGCGGGCCGCTGCCGTCCGGCTTCACGCCCAGGAGGTAGCGCTGGATCTGGAAGCCGATCTCCCGCCTGGTGTCTTCGTCGAACTCCGCCCGCTGCGCGTCCAGCATGGCGTCCAGCTCAGGATCGCTCACACCGAAGGAGTTCTTGGGGCCACCCGTCTTGAAGTAAGGGAAGACCCAGTCGTCCAGGTCGATCCAGCCGTTATCGAACCCCCAGGTGGCCACCATCTGGTCGCACCCCTTCAGCCAGCCTTCGGCTATCTGCGGGTAGGCGCGGATCACCTGCTTCTTGACGTCTGGGCCTAAGTTCTGGCGCAGCCCCTCTATGAAGCTGGGGGCGAAGTCCGGGATGTACGACGGTTGGTCGGCGAAGACGAAGTCCATCTCAGGGCTACCCGCCTCCTCGTACAGCCGCCGCGCCATCGCCAGGTCTTCCTGTCGCTCCGCCCGGCCCTGCCGGTACCCAGGGATCTTCAGCAGCTCTTCCTGGAGGAGCGCCCACTTGTCGATGACGGGCCCCACCGGGCCCGTTACTGCCGCCTCACCGGACCAGATGAAGTCCACCACCTGCTGGCGGTCGGCCGCCAGGTGGACCGCCCTCCGCAGGCGAGGGTCGCTCCAGAGCGGGCAGGGCGCCCCCGTCTCGGTATCAAATATCTTGAAGCGGGTGTTCACCCAGCCGGAGACGGTCTGGCGCAGGAGCTCCAGCTCCGGCATCTCGTCCTTGATGTCAAACACCCACTGCGGGTTGGTGACGAAGCTGCCGACGTCGAGCTTCTTGCCCCGAAAGAGGGACTCACGGGTGGCGTCATCGACGATGAAGAACGAGGTGTAGCCATCAAGGAACGGCCGTCCCTGGCCTGCAGCCTGGTCCTGCCACCCGAACCAGTCCGGGTTTCGGATGAGGCTGATCTCCTGTAGGGACCTCAGTTCGCCCCAGACGAATGGCCCCGTGCCGATCATGCGACTCTGTGGGTCCGACCGAGCGAAGTCCAGGGTGTCACGCCCCTCATCCACCACCTCACGGGGGAGGATGAAGGCGTTGGTGTCCGCCAGGAAGTGTAGCAAGGGGGACACGGGCCCGTTAGTCGTTATCTTGACGGTGAAGTCGTCAATCTTTTCGACCTTCTCCATCGTCAGGTACTGGCTGCTGCGGTAGAACAGAGTGTAGCGGGGGCTGGCCAGGTTCTTCTGCCTCTCGATGCTCCACACCACGTCGTCCGCCGTCAACTCGCGGCCGGGCAGGCCCGGGAACTTGGTGGCGGCGTCCTTGATCGCCACCTTATCGCGCACGTCAGGCGGCAGGGTAGCGGGGTCGTGGAATCTGACGCCGCGGCGCAGCTTGATGATAAACTCCGTCGGCGGATCGCCAATCGCCTCGGGCATACCATCCGCCAGGTCAGGCTCTAGCATCTGCTCGCTGTGTGATACGTACTTGTACAGCTTGCTATACGCGGCGGAGTGACCGCTGTACAGGGGGCCGAACTGGGTCTGGTGGGGGTCAAACGTGTCCAGGACCAGGGCATCGAAGCCGGAGAACCGCAGGGTGCCGCCGGTTGTCCCGGGCGCCTCAAAGGGGCGGCGGGCGTCGTGAATAGGGATGTCAGACCCCCGGAACCCGGTGCCGTCACCATCGCCTGTGACCGGGGTGGAGCCGACGCTAGGGCCGCTTGTGGTAGTGCCGCCGCCACCACATCCGATGATGGCGGCCGTGGCCAGGCCGCCGCCTCCCAGCAGCGCGCCCCCCATCAAACGGCGGCGGGTCATCCGCTTGCGCCAGACGTTCTTCCAGTAATTCGACTCACCCATTCCCGTCTCCTTCTGGACCTAACATGGCCGCAGTCCCCCAGGTATCATTATGTAACAAATCAGCCAACGCGCAAGCGCGGGTCAAGGACATCCCGTAGAGCATCGCCAGCGAGGTTGAAGCCAAGCACAGAGAAAACGATCGCGCCGCCGGCGGCCAGGGTGTGATATCCCTCCGGATCCGGCGGCAGGAAGCTACGCGTAACGTTGAGCATAATGCCCCAGGAGGGGTCCTGGGGAACACGCTGAGGGGCGATGAAGGAGATGGCGGCCTCGGCAAGGATTACGGCGCCGAGGCCGACGGAGATCAGCACAATGATCGGCGCCATGATGTTGGGCAGGATGTGGAACACCATGGTGCGGGTGTCCGTAGCGCCGATCACCTTAGCCGCCTCGATATAGGGCTGCTCCCGTGTGGAGAACACTACCCCGCGGACGATGCGTTGCACGCTGGTGACACCGACGAACCCCAGGCCGATAGCGAGAATCGTCAGGTCCGGGTTGAACAGAGAGACCAGGAGGATCAATATCAGAAGGGCAGGGAAGGCCTGGAAAGAGTCCATCAACCTCTGGATGACGGTATCCAGCCAGCCGCGGAAGAAGGCGGAGATAATGCCAATAGTGGTGCCGACCACGGTAGCGAAGGCGAGCGCCCACAGCCCGATAAACAGGGAGCGCCGGGCCGCGAACACCATTCGGGAGTAGGTATCGCGTCCGCCCTTGTCCGTGCCCAGCCAGTGATCCGCGCTGGGCAGGAAGTACTGGGCGATACGGCCGCTCTCCGCATCGCGGAAGGTAGTCTCAGCGTCGAAGCGCGCCAGCCACGGTTTCCCCAGCTCGAACCCCAGGGGCCGCGAGGGCAGCTGCGGCGCCCCGAACTCCGCCTTGGGCCAGCCCAGCGTCATCGCCAGCATCAGCAGGACGAGGAACACACCGAAGGCGCCGAGCGGCTTGCGACGGATGAACTTCCAGATGTTGGAAGGTATGCCCGGCCGCTCTGGTAGCGCCCACTCGGCTGGCGGGGCTAGTACGGGGGCCCGGGCCTGCTGCTCTCCCTGCACCGTTCGTCCCTCTATCCGAAGCGAATCCTGGGGTCAAGCCAGGCGTAGGAGATATCCACGAGCAGGTTGACGAACACCAGTATCACCGCTATCACCAGCACCACCCCCTGGATCACCGGATAATCGAACTGGCCGATGGCGTTCACCACCCACAGGCCGATGCCCGGGATCACGAAGATCGTCTCCAGGACCACGTTCGCGCTGACGAGAGTCCCCAGGAGCAACCCCACCACCGTGAGGACCGGGATCAGCGCGTTCTTCAGGGCGTGTCTGAGGATGATCACCCGCTCCTGTAGCCCCTTGGACCAGGCGGTGCGGACGTAGTCCTGACGCATCACCTCCAGCATCTGCGAACGGAGGAAGCGCATGATAATGGCACCCGTTCCCAGGCCGCCGATGATCGCCGGCATGAACATTATTTGAAGGTTGACCCATACGTCCACTCCCCGCCCCGTTTCGAAGGGCGGGAATGGTAACAAGTCACGGTAGGTGGTGAGAGGCGGCGTGTATCCGATAGGGTCGCGGGCGACCAGGAGCAGCACCAGCACGCCCAGCACGAACACCGGTATCCCCAGCAAGGCGATGGAAAAGAAACGGAGGACATAGTCGATCACGGTGTCCTGCCGGATAGCGGAGATGATGCCGATGGGCACGGCGACGAGCAGGGCCACCATGATCTGAAGGAGGCCGAGCTCCAGGGAGGGGCCGATTCGGTTCCCGATCTCGTCAATCACATCCTCCCTCGCCGCGAACGATTCACCGAGGTCCAGATGGGAGATGTTCCAGAGGTAGGTCCTGTACTGCACGAAGATCGACCCATCCAGACCAAGGTCCGCGCGGACGATGTCTCTAGCCCGTTCGGTTGCCCCCGGATCAGTGATCTGGGTCTGTGCGGCCTGCTGAGTCACGACGAAATCGGTGTCTATGCGCAGGACCAGGAAGACAAGCGTGGCCACCATGAATATGACCAGGAGGTTCAGGAGGACTCGCTGCAGGATGTACTGCTGCATGACCGGCTCTTTTAGGCCCGGCTTGGAGGGGGCGTTGGGGCGTGCTCCCGCCTATGAGAATGGACGACCATCATTACGGTTAAGATAACCCGAGGGCGACAGTGGCTTGAAGGTAGCATCGCTCCTAATTGGTTGTCAAGGCGCCGCCGCTCCACTGACCCCGCGCCTTGAATTATGATGTAGCGCCCAGCCGCGCCGGGCAGGCGAGTTGAGCACCCTCTGCGAACCGCCTGTTAAAGATATGCGCGGTCTTGACAGGGCTGTGGCGCCAATATAATATGTGTTTGCGGTCACAATCGGCCGACACGCCAAATCCGCTTAAGGGCGGACCGGGGGACAGGCTATTGGGGTGAATCTCGCCAGTGGCGAGTAGGGTTAGCCTTTCAACCCGAACCCGTCAACTAACCTCGGCGGCGACAGGGAGGCCACACCGGCTCTGCTGGTGATTGGCTTTTTTTGTTGTAGTCTAATAGGAGGTGGGGTCGATGCAGACTGCTCCGCCAAGGAGCTGTCCCAGGTGCAGAGGGTCTATGCTGTTCGAAGAGGACTGGCACGGCGCCTACAGCACGTGCCTCTCCTGTGGCTACGTATACGAGTTCGGAGCCACCGCTGCCCTGGAGCTGGAGAACGAGGGTAACGGCGAGCACCGCCAGAGACGGCGCCAGCCCTCGCACGGCAAGCTGCGACTGTAGTCAACGCGTCCGAATCAGGCAGATGAAGGGGCGCTCCTAGACAGTAGGGGTGTCCCTTTCCCATTGCCGTCGCCCCCTTCTCGCGCCAGACTGACCCCGCCTGCGCAACAGAGGAAGATGCCTGCATCTACGCCGCTACCCCCGCGATGGCGCCCTGCGGTAAGATCGGGACAAGTCGCGAGGTCTTCTTTCGGCCAGTGAGCTTCCAACGGGACCGACCGAGCGCGCGCGATACCCAGAACCAGTACGCGTGCCAGGCCGAGCGCTACGCGGAGAGCAGCCTGCACCGCCGCGGCGAGAGCCTGGATACGGTGCGTCGCCTGGCAGCGGCGACCGGCGAAGACACCGTTCTGGACTTGGGCACAGGAACCGGATTCACGGCGTTCGCCGTGGCGGCCGATGCCGGCCGCGTCATCGCCGCCGACCTGACGCCGGAGATGCTGGAGCAGGCGCGACGCCTGGCCCGGGAGAGGGATCTGGAGGCGGAGGTAGCGTGGACTCTCGCCGCGGCGGAGAGCCTCCCCTTCGCCGACGATTCGATCCCTGTAATCACCTGCCGCTACGCCAGCCACCACTTCCATGACCTGCCCCGCGCCCTGCGTGAGCTGGCACGCGTCATACAGCCGCGGGGCCGCGGGGTGCTGTGCGACGT
>JADFNQ010000234.1 GCA_022563285.1 Chloroflexota bacterium
CTGCACCGGCTTGGGGAGGATGATCGACTTTGGGACCTGGTAGAACTCGCCGTGGAACTCCACCGGGTCAGTCGTCCAGATCGCCTTGAGGACGCTGATGAACTCGTCCGCCCGCTTGCCCCGGCCCTTCATCGAGGCGCCCACCGCGTCGAACTCGTCCTTGGACCAGCCCTGGCCGAAGCCGACCCGCAGGCGGCCGCCCGACAGCACGTCGAGGGTGGTCAGCCTGCGGGCCAGCATCACCGGATTGTAGTAGGGCATGTCGAGGATGCTGGTGCCCAGGGCGATGCGGCTCGTATGTGCCGCGACGTACGTGAGTGATTCGAGGGGATCGAAGACGATCTTGTATACCTCGGGGAGCGAACCGTCGGGCGTGCCAACGTATGGCGTCTGCGGCTCGACCGGGTAGAGCAGACGCTCTGTGACCCAGACGCTGTCGTATCCCAACTCCTCGGCCCGCCGGGCCACCCGTACCATCGCTTCGGGGCTGGCCGCTGGACCTATTTGGGGTAGATTGAAGCCTAATCGCATTCTCCGACTCCCTTCCAAGTGAGTAGCCTGCCTGCCGACGCCCTGGGGCGGTCTCAAGTATAGGTTATCTTGACGGGCGTCTCTCGGCTAGGGCCTTACTCGTGCCCTATCGTCCGTCCCGGCGCGATGCGGTCGCGGAGGAGGCGCTTGACCTCGCCCGCTTCGGGCAGGCGCTTCGTCTCGCGGTTGGTGGCCAGCGTCTCCCCGTCCAGCGTCACCTCGAAGATGCCGCCCGAGCTGGGGACCAGCGCCACCTCGCCCAGCTCCTTCTCGAAGCTGGTTAGCAGCTCCTGGGCCAGGTAGGCGGCGCGCAGCATGAACCTGCACTGTGTGCAGTAGCGGATCTCGACGCGCGGAGATGCCATCACAGCCGCCCATTATCTACGTGGGCTTAAAGGAGAACTCGTGGTTGGCCAGCAGGGCGGCGACATAGACCACGGCCACGCTGGCCAGGAGGGCCAAACCGCTGATGATAATGGATAGACGCCGTAGGCGCGCCACCTCAGCCGAGTCGCTTCCCATCTCTTCCTGGAGGCGCAGCTGCCTGGGCCCGATGACGAACGTATGCAGTGCGGTCAGGAGTACGATCAGGCCCACCAACGTCATCTTCGTCGTGAAGATGTGGAAGTAGCGGAAGTCGGTACTTCCCAGGTCGAGGGTAGTATCGTCGGCTACTTGAAATAGGTTGGATATGCCGCTGAGGACGATCACCGCCATCGCCGCCCAGGCCAGCCAGCTGAACCGGTTGACGATGACGCGCATGACCCGGAGGCGCACCGCCTCGTCCTCGATGAGCCGAACCGCCGGAACGGCCGCGATGAAGAGGAAGAACTGGGGCCCCAGCCAGACCGTCACCGCCACGATGTGGATCCAGGGGGTGATCGATTCGCTCATATCATCTTTCTATAGGATCGGCTTGATGGGGATCGCCTGGTCTCGCTCCGGCCCTACGGAGACGAGGTGCACCGGCGCGCCCAGGAGCTCTTCGATTCGCCGCACGTAGGCGCGGGCGTTCTCAGGCAGGTCCTGAAACTTGCGCACGCTCGAGGTGTCCGTCTGCCAGCCGGGCAGCTCCTCGTAGACGGGCTCGGCCCGGGCCAGCGACCCTCGACTGGCGGGTAACGAGTCCGTCAGGCCTTCGTCAATCCGGTAGGCGGTGCACACCTTGATTGTTGGCAGCTGGTCCAGCACATCCAGGCGGGTCAGGGCGATGGCGGTGACCCCGTTGATCCGGGCCGTGTAGCGGGCGGCCACGGCGTCGAACCAGCCGCAGCGGCGCGGCCTTCCCGTGGTGGCCCCGTACTCCGGACGCGGCCCGCCCTCCCGCAGCAATGTGCCCGTCTCGTCCGTCAGCTCGGTGGGCATAGGGCCGTTGCCCACGCGGGTGTTGTACGCCTTGTACACCCCCAGCACGCTATCGATCTTCGTGGGCCCGATCCCGATGCCGATAGCCGCTCCGCCGGCCAGCGAGGAGGGCACGGAGGAGGTGACGTACTCGTAGGTGCCGGCGTCCAGGTCCAGCAGCGACCCCTGCGCCCCCTCCAGGAGCACGGTATCGCCGCGGGCCATCGCTTCCTGGACCAGGGTAGCCGTGTCGGTCACGAAGGGCGCCAGACGGGA
>JADFNQ010000235.1 GCA_022563285.1 Chloroflexota bacterium
ACGCATCACCCGCGCCAGCGTGCTGGAGGTGCTGCAGCAGGACTACGTGCGCACCGCCCGGGCCAAGGGCCTCCAGGAGCGGCTGGTCCTGGGCCGGCACGTCCTGAAGAACGCCCTCATACCGGTCCTCACGGTATCGGGGCCGATAGCCGCCACCCTGTTGACCGGCTCGTTCATCGTGGAGACGGTATTCGCGATACCGGGCCTGGGCAAGCAGTTCGTCTCCGCCGTGTTCCAGCGGGACTACGGCATGGTCATGGGGACGACGATCTTCTACGCCTGCGTCATAGCTGTGGCGAACCTGCTGGTGGACATCACCTACGCGGCAGTCAACCCCCGGATCAGGTACTAGGCTATGGTAAGGGCGGCGACGGTAGCCAGGCCACAACCGGCGGAGCCGCTGGTGGAGCAGCGCTCGCTGTGGCGCGACGCCGCTCGCCGCCTGCTACACAACCGGCTGGCCGTTATCAGCCTGCTGGTGGTGCTGGCGATGGCGGTGGTGGCCGTGTTCGCCGGGGTGATCGCGCCGCACGATCCCAACGCCCAGGACTGCGCCACCGGCGCCCTGCGTGGCTCCAGCTCCGACCACCTGCTGGGGACGGACGCCACCTGCCGCGATGTCCTATCCAGGCTGATCCACGGCGCCAGGGTGTCCCTGTCCGTGGGGATATTCACTCAGGTGGCGGTCTTCCTCATCGCGGTGCCCATCGGGGCGATGGCGGCCCTATCGACCCGCCTGGTGGACAACCTGCTGATGCGCTTCACCGACCTGACCTACGCCTTCCCCGACCTGCTGATGATCATCCTGCTCAGCCAGGTGCTGGCGGGCGTGGCGGTGCCGGGAGGCAGCGTGATGATCATCATCCTGGCGATCTCCCTGGTGGGTTGGGTGACGATCGCGCGGCTGGTGCGGGCCCAGATGCTGTCCCTGCGGGAGCGGGAGTACGTGCTGGCCGCGGAGGCGATGGGGGCGAGCCGGTGGCGGATCGCGATGACGCACCTGCTGCCCAACAGCATGGGGCCGGTGATAGTGGCGCTGACGTTCGGGGTGCCGCAGGCGATCTTCGCGGAGGCGGCCCTGAGCTTCATCGGCATCGGTATAGCGGCCCCGCAGGCCACCTGGGGCGGCATGGTGGACGCGGGCTATGCGGCCGTCTACTCCGTGCCGATGCTAGTGGTGTACCCGGCGCTGGCCATCGCCGTGACGATGATGGCGTTCACCTTCATCGGCGACGGGCTGCGGGACGCGCTGGACCCGCGGGCGGCGCGGCGGGTCTAGCCGCCGGAGCCGGTTGCGCTCACGCCGTTGCGATGCGGTCTCGCTCCCTGACGAACCTGCGGGCCCTAAACACGGCGAACCCTATGACGAGTAGGCCCACGGGGACAGTGATGAAGAACATCCAGAACCAGACGGCGGCCATGGCGATAACACCGACCGAGACCAGCGCGGCGCCCAGCCAGGGCGCGCGTTGCGCAACGAGCAATCCCGCTAGGTCCATGGCAGCAGCCGTAAAGGGTATGGCCCCGAGGATCACTGCTTCTAGGACGCCGGCTTCCCAATCCAGCGATCCGCTCACATATCCGACGGTGAACGCGGCTCCTCCGGCGATGTAGAACGCGGCGAGAAGTACTGTCAGCCCCTGCAGCCCCTTCTGGGCTATTGATTCGTTCATGCTCGCCCTCCTGTTCTTTGACCGCACCCGCTGGCCTGGTGCAATGCTATCGTCAGCTCCCCGCAGAGCTGGTATCTGCAGGCTAATGCATCGTCGGAATGATGAAATGAGCCCAGGGGCTCATTGTGGGTAGGCAAAAAGGCCCAGAGCGGATAGGCTCAGAGGCCCACGGAACGCTGGCGCCGGGTGTGGCCGCTACGCGCCCAGGCCGGGTTCGGTCATCGCCGCCGGGTCCAGGATGCGGTCCAGCTCCTCCGGCGAAAGCTCCGTCTTCTCGCGCGCCACCTCGCGGACGGTGCGGCCCGTACGGGCGGCCTCCTTGGCGACGTCGGCAGCGGCGTCGTAGCCGATGACCGGCGCCAACGCGGTGGCGATGGCCAGTCCCCGCTCCACCGTCTGGGGGCCGCGCTCCGTGGCGTGCAGCCCCTTGACGCACTGGTCGCTGAAGTTGGCGGCGCCGGTGGCCA
>JADFNQ010000236.1 GCA_022563285.1 Chloroflexota bacterium
CTGCCGGACACGAACTCCTCTTTCGCCTGACGGAGCAGGTCCGGGTCCAGCGCAACGTCCACGCCGGTCATCGCCAGCGCCTGGGCCGCCTGCACCATCGACGCCTGCGCCGCGTCCGTGGCGGCCGCGTCCGTGAAGGCGGGCGTGTGGTTGAACGCCATCCCCCCAACACCGAACATCGGGTGGATGGAGGGGAGAGCGTAGCTCACGTTCCCCATGTCCGTGCTACCGGTAGAGTCCAGGCGGGCGTCGAGGAACGTGCGACCCAGCGACTCAGCGTTGGCCCGGTAGGCGGCGGCGAGGGCGGTATTGTTGCGCATGGGCTCGCAGGACCAGGGGCCCCAGTGGATCTCCAGCTCCGCGCCGGAGGCAGCGGCCCCCGCCTCGAAGCAGCGCTGCACCTTCGCCTTCAGCTCCTCCAGATAGGCCGGCTGCAGCGCCCGCACCAGGAACGACCCGGCCGCCCGCTCCGGCACCACGTTGGGCGCCGAGCCCCCGTCCGTGATGATGCCGTGGATGCGGGAATCGCGGCGGATATGCTGCCGTAGCTGGGCGATCGCCTGATAGGCGGTTACCAGGCCGTCCAGGGCGTTGATCCCCATCTCCGGGGCGAAGGAGGCGTGGGCGGACCGTCCCCGGTACTCCACCTCCACCTGGTCGATGCCGTACATCGGTGGCATGTCCACGTCGACGGGCGCAGGGTGCGCCATCAGCGCCACGTCCACGCCCTCGAAGGCGCCGCGCTCCAGCAGGATGATCTTGCCGCCGATGCTCTCCTCCGCCGGTGTGCCGATCACCAGGAGGCGCACCTGGCTGGGCGATAGCGCCGCCTTGAGGCCGTAGGCGGCGCCCAGCCCGGCGGCGGCGATGAGATTGTGGCCACAGGCGTGGCCGATCTCCGGCAGGGCATCGTACTCGCAGATGTAAGCGATAGTCACCGGCCCCTCACCCCAGCTGGCGCGGAACGCCGTCTCCAGGCCGCCGGCGTTGCGCTCCACCTGGAAGCCGTGGGCCTCCAGCCGTTCGGCCAGCAGGGCGGCGGCCTGACGCTCCTGCATCGCCAGCTCGGGGTTGGCGTGGATGCGGCGGCTTACGGCGATGAGCTCGTCGGCTGCGGCGGCGACGCCCTCCTTCGCCTCTGCCTTCGTTCCTTGGATATCCGTCACGCTCTTCCCTCCCCGCTCCGACCCTATCAGATGGCCTGCACCTCCTCCACGGTGTGCTCCAGCGCCTCCGCCTCAGCGTGGCCGTTGCCTGCGGAGGCTGACGGCGAGCGGCGGGCGAGGAGGTCCCGCACTGCGAATACGGCGGAGGCCACAACCAGGGGCGCCAAGACGACGGCGAGATAGGCGAGGAACAGACGACGGACCACGTCCAACACTCCTTTCAAGGGTGGCTTAGCGGTGGAAGACGGGCTCATTTTACAGCTATCCGCTACTTTATCGCCAAGGCGTTGGGAGGAGAGCCGACGCCACCCGGCAGGTTCAGCGGCGCCGAGGTCAGCATGAACTCGTAGACCCCGTCCCCGGCGCAGTCCTCGGCCAGCTCCTCCAGGTACCACAGCTCGCCGATCGGCATGCCGAGGAGGGGAAGGAGCTGGAAGTGCATCCATCCCCGTTCCGGGGTAGGCGGCCAGGCGTCCAGGCCCGGATTATCAGCGGCCACGGCAGCCAGGTGCAGGTTCCACAGGAACTCCACCATCTCATCGGCGGGGCCGAGGCCGGGGTAGACGAGGGCACCGGCCATCGCATCTCCGCCCATCTTCTCCTTCTGCTGCACCGTCGCCTCCTCCAGATACCAGCGCAGCCAACCCGTGCGAACGAGGAGGATATCGCCGACCTTCACCCGCGCCTTCTGCCACTCCAGGCAGGCCTTCAGCTGGTCGACGGCGATGAGGGTGGAGCTATCCATATCCAGCGGCGTCCCCTCCTTTTGCAGAAAGCGGTCCACATCCACGAGCACGCCGCGGGTGACGATCCCCTTGCGGGCGAACTGCTCGATGCCCAGCTTGCCACCGTCGCCCGTGACTATCTCCTCATCCTTGACGCCGTTGTAGAAGCCGTCGCGAGGGTGGCGGATGTGACGCAGGCCGTCCCACTGGGTCGAGGCCTGGA
>JADFNQ010000237.1 GCA_022563285.1 Chloroflexota bacterium
GAGAGCTGGTAGGACGATACGCCTAGGTCGAAGAGGACTCCGTGGACGGGCATAAACCCCGCCCGGCGGCAGACGGTTGACAGATCGCGAAAGTTCGCCTGGGTCAGTTGCGCCGAGTCGGCGTAGGGTTGGAGCCGGGCGCGGGCGATCTCCAGCGCCGCGGCGTCGGCGTCAATACCCAGGAGTAGGCCGCCGGGGGCGGCGGCCTCCAGAATGGCCACAGAGTGGCCACCGCCGCCCACCGTGCAGTCTACGTATCGGCCGCCGGGCTGGACAGACAGGTAGCGCAGGACCTCGTCCACCATGACCGGAGCGTGGCGCTGGGTCTCGTTAGGGGGCAAGATTTTTGCAACCACCTTTCCCCTTACTCCAACGACTCCAGTTCAGCGGCGTAGGCCTCTTGTACCTGTTCAAGCTCCTTCTCCCATCGGTCGCGGTTCCATACCTCAAGGCATTCGCGGCGACCGTTGATGATGACCGCCCCGTTGAGCTGAGCGATCTCTCGGAGCTGTGCCGGAATGAGGATGCGCCCCTGACGGTCCAGCTCGGCGTCCCAGGAACGGGCAAAGAACCCGCGGCGCAACCGCCGACCTTTGAGGTGCGTCGCAGGCTCTGCCGTCACTAGATTGGACATCTCATCGAAGCCGTCCTGGGTGTATATCTCTACGCAGCCTTCCGGGCTCCGGGTGAGCACCACACCTTCGGCGAACTCATGGCGGTAGCGGGCGGGTATAGCCACCCGGCCGCGGTCGTCCACCGTATGCTCGTAGGTGCCCCTAAAGGCCATAGCTCCCGTTTCCCCTTCTGCGTGAGGGACGGCTGTGTTAATATGGGCCTACACGTTGCCGGGCAGGCATGAGCGAAAAGAAAAGGCGGGAGAAGCCCCCACTCCTCCCCACTTCGCCCCACAGCATACCATTCGGGCCCGGTTTGTCAAGCGCTTATGCAATATTCCCGCCACTATTTTGGGAACTAGCCCCACTTCCGACATGCCTTTCCTCGTAGGCATCCTCACCATCTCCGATAAAGGCGCCCGCGGCGAGCGTGAGGATACCTCCGGCGCCGCCATCCGGGAGATGCTCTCCTCCCTGGACGCGGCCGTGGAGCGCTACGAGGTGGTGGCCGACGAGAGGGCTTCCATCACCCAGCGTCTCATCAACTGGGCGGACGAGGTGGGACTGGACCTCATCGTCACCACTGGCGGCACCGGCCTTGGCCCCAGGGACGTGACGCCGGAGGCCACGCGAGACGCGATCGACTACGAGGCGCCGGGGCTGGTGGAGGCGATGCGGTTGGAGGGGCTGAAGCATACGCCAATGGCGATGCTCAGCCGCGCCGTGGCCGGTGTGCGGGGGCGTACGCTCATCGTGAACCTGCCGGGCAGCCCCCGCGGCGTCAGCGAGAACCTGTCCGTGTTGCTGCCGGTCCTGCCGCACGCGCTGGAGATACTGCGGGGGCAGACGGAGCATAAACCCTAGACGTAGAGGCCGACGCTGTGTGGGGCAAAGTGGGGCCGGCGTGGACGTACGCCAAGTCATTCGGCTGAGCCGCGCCATCCGCTGACCAGCCTGCGGAGCGTATCATATGTCCATGCGTATCGATGTGCTGACCATCTTCCCGAAGATGTTCCGCAGCCCCTTCGACGAGTCAATCGTCAAGCGGGCGGTGGACAACGGCCTCGTCTCAATTCACCTGCACGACATCCGCCACTGGGCCAAGGACCGGCACAAGACGGTGGACGATTCTCCCTACGGCGGCGGGCCCGGCATGGTGATGAAGCCGGACGTAGTGTTCGCGGCGGCAGAGGCCGTGCTGGACTTGGCGCCCCAGCGGGAGCCCGTGATCCTGCTCACGCCTGCGGGTCGGCGCCTCACCCACGAGGTCGTGCTGGAGCTGGCGGCTCGGGAGCGGCTGGTCCTCCTCTGCGGTCACTACGAGGGGTTCGACGCCCGCGTGCATGAGCAGCTGGCGACGGACGAGATCAGCATCGGCGATTTCGTGCTCTCCGGCGGGGAGCTGGCGGCGATGGTGTTGGTAGACGCGGTGGTGCGCCATATCCCGGGCGCCCTCGGTTCCCCCCAGTCGACGGTGGAGGAGTCGTTCGCCCAGGGG
>JADFNQ010000238.1 GCA_022563285.1 Chloroflexota bacterium
GTACTCACGGTGTTCGGGCAGGAGTTCGTGGGAGGGGGAAACGAACAGCTTGCGCTTGCGCGCGGCCTCGGCGACTAGGCGCTCGTGCTCCGGGTTGAGGAAGGAGAACAGGAAGCAGACGGCCAGCGACTCCACGCCCCGCGCTTGCAGCTCGTCCAGGAGGCGCTCCACCTGCGCTGGGTCCAGGGGCTGGAGCGGCTGTCCGTGGGAGTCCAGCCGCTCGTCCGCCTCCAGCCGCAGCTCGTCGGGTATGAGGGGCGGCGGTCGCTGCGGCTGGAGGTCGTACAGCTTGGGGCGCGTCTGGCGGCCGATGACGAGGACGTCACGGAAGCCGCGGGTGGTGATGAGCGCGGTCTGGGCGCCCTTACGCTCGATGATGGCGTTGGTGGCCACGGTGGAGCCGTGGGCGACCTCCAGTTCTCGGCGAGCCGCAAGCGGCTTTTGGGGGTGGGCGCTCATCTCACGCAGCCCCTCCAGGACGCCGCGCGCCGGGTCGTCGGGGGTGGAGGGGCGCTTGTAGACGGCGATACGCCCGTCCTGCCAGAGCAGGAAGTCGGTGAAGGTGCCGCCGACGTCGATACCGAGGATGGAGGGCATGTTGAGATTATAGTGGACAGTGGACAGTGGACAGGGAACAGCGAACGGCTGGAGGTGGGCAGGCGTGCCGCCAGGAGCAGGATTCGGCGGGTCTCGGCAGGCTAGGGCCCAGGCTGAAGCCTGGGGCAGCGACGCTTCCGTCTAACGTAAGCGTTATGGTATTCTGCGGAGGAATCGTATCTGAGAGCGGAAAGGAGCCTAGTGGGCTCAATCATTGACCTGCATATCCATACCATCGTCGGCTCCATGGACAGCGACATATCGCCGAAGCGGCTGGCGGAGTCTGCGAAGGCGGCCGGGCTGACCGGCGTGGCGCTTACGGAACACATGTCGCAGTGGCTGCCCGATGAGGTGGAGAAGTTTCGGGAGGAGAGCGGTCTGTTCGTGTTCAACGCCCGGGAGTGGTCCACCGACATGGGTCATATCATCGTCCTGGGCCTGGACCGCGAGGTGCGAGGGCTGGCCCGCGTCCGCGACCTGCGGCGGGCCTGCGAGGAGAACGGCGCCTACATGATCCTCTGTCACCCGTTCCGCTACTACCCCGGCCCTTCGAACTTCCTGTTCGGCGACCGGCGCGACGCTGACGGTCTGGCGCCCGAGGTTCTGGCCGAGCATCCACTGTTCCACCTGGTGGATGCGATCGAGGTGCTGAACGGCGGCTGCATCGAGCGCGAGAACGAGCTGGCGCAGGAGGTGGCGCAGGTGCTGGGGAGGCCGGGGGTGGCCGGGAGCGACGCCCACATGCCGATGGAGGTGGGGCGCTACGGCACCGTGTTCGAGAAGGAGCTGGAGAGCGAACAGGATATGCTGGCGGAGCTACGTGCGGGCCGCTTCCAGGCGGCGCGCCGCCTGGAGCCCGGCGTATTCGAGCCGCTGGAGCAGCCGGTCCGGCCTTAACTTAGCGCCGACGCCGCTTGAACAGGCCGGTCACCTGACCCCAGACGCCGCGGCCGCGGCCGCCACCCTTGAGGCCGTCGATGAAGTTGCCCCAGGCCGCCTCCGCCGAGGCCGAGCGCGACAGACCCTTCACCCGCTCCTCGATGATGTCGCGCACGCGGCCCTCCTCGCCGGCGTCCAGCCAGAAGCCGTGCTCGTCCTCGCAGGTGTCCAGCTCCAGGTCGTAGGCGCGATAGTTGAAGGCGGTCATCCGCTTGCCGCACTTGGGGCAGTTCAGCTCGCTCTGACTCTTGGCGTACTGGATGGTGGCGCGACGCTCCTCCGGCGTGGAGGGGACGGTCGACTCCAGCTCATCGAGCTCGTGGTGGTCTAGCCAGCGGCCGTTGCAGGAGGGGCAGTGGTCCACCTCGATGCCGTGGTGGTGCTCGATGAGGAGCTCGGTTCCGTCGCGCGGACAGTCCATAGCGGTGGCCTCCGTTTCTGTAGGAGATACGCGTCTAGGGTAGCACAGGGATGCGGGCGGCAGCAGGCGGGTAGCGAGTGGGGGCTAGGTGGTTCTACCCAGCGCCGCATTGAGCGACCCGGAGCGGTAGCCGGCCAGGTCGAGGGTGATGG
>JADFNQ010000239.1 GCA_022563285.1 Chloroflexota bacterium
CGGGTGGGTGTTGACGCCGGTGCCGACGGCGGTGCCGCCAAGAGCCACATCCGAGAGCTCCTCCTGGGCGCGGCGCAGGCGGCGCACCGCCCGCTCCACCTGCCCGGCGTAGCCGAGAAACTCCTGTCCCAGCCGGATCGGCGTGGCGTCCTGGAGGTGGGTGCGGCCGGTCTTGATGACGTCCCAGAACTCCTGCGACTTCGCCTTCAGCGCGGCCTGGAGGCCCTGGAGGGCGGGGACTAATCGCCCTTCGATGGTGTGTAGGGCGGCGAGGTGGATGGCGGTGGGGATGACGTCGTTGGAGGACTGGCCCAGGTTCACGTGGTCGTTGGGGTGGACGAGCTTGGTGCCGCGCTCGCCGCTCAGCAGCTCCGTGGCGCGGTTGGCGATCACCTCGTTGGCGTTCGTGTTGGTGGAGGTGCCGGAGCCGGTCTGGAAGATATCGACGACGAACTGGTCATCGAGCGTGCCGTCCGCGACCTCCCGGGCCGCCTGGGCGATGGCCTCTGCGAGGCGTTTGTCCAGCAGGCCAAGCTCCAAGTTGACGCGGGCGGCGGCTCCCTTGATCAGCCCCAGCATCCGGATGAAGGGGCGGCCGAAGCGAAGACCGCTGATGGGGAAGTTGAGGACGGCGCGCTGGGTAGAGGCGCCGTAGTAGGCGTCAGCCGGGACCTCCATGGGGCCCATGGAGTCACGCTCAGTGCGGGTTAAGCGTTCGCTGGCCATGGCAACCCCCTCGGATGATCGCGACACGGGACATGAAACACGGGACACGTGCGGTGGGCGCCTCGTGTCCCGTGTCGCCTGTTTCGTGTCTCCTGGCTAGCTCAGCTTGATGGAGACGCTCTTCGTCTCCATGAACATCGCCATCCCTTCCTGGCCCAGCTCGCGGCCGATGCCGCTCTGCTTGTAGCCGCCGAAGGGCATCTGGGGTATGCCGGCGGTGTGGTAGCAGTTCACCCAGACGCTACCGGCCTTGATCCCCTTGGCGAACTTGAACGCCTTGTTGATGTCGCTGGTCCAGACCGCTGCCGCTAGGCCGTACATCGAGTCATTGGCGATCTTCAGCGCCTCCTTGGCGTCGCTGAAGGGGATGATGGAGAGCACCGGCCCGAAGATCTCCTCCTGCGAGATCTTCATGCGGTTGTCAACCTGGTCGAAGATCGTGGGCTCGTAGAAGTAGCCCTTGTCGTACCCATCGCCCGTGAGCCGGCCGCCGCCCTTGACCAGTTGGGCCTTATCGTGCTTGCCCGAGTCCACGTACTCCTCCACGGTCTTGAGCTGCTGCTCGGAGACCAGAGGGCCGATGCGGGTCTGGGGGTCCATCGGGTCACCCACCTTCAAAGTGGAGGTCATGTTGACGAACATGTCAAGGAACTGGTCGTGGACGTCCTGCTGGACGAGTAGGCGGGAGCCGGCCTGGCATACCTGCCCGGCGTTGAAATAGATGCCGATCATGGCGCCGAAGACAGCGCTCTGGAGGTTGGCGTCGGAGAAGATGATGTTGGGGGACTTGCCGCCCAACTCCAGGGATATCTTCTTGATGTTGCCGGCGGCGGCCCGCATCACCTCCCTGCCTACCTCTGTAGAGCCGGTGAAAGCGATCTTGTCCACCAGGTCGGAGGTGGCCAGCCGCGCGCCGGTGTCCTTGGCGGGGCCGGTGATAACGTTCACCACGCCGGCGGGGCAGCCGGCCTCGTTGAGGATGCGGCCCAGCTCGTAGGTTGTGCAGGGGGTGTAGGTGGCGGGCTTCATGACGATGGTGCAGCCCACAGCCAGAGCGGGCGCCGCTTTCCAGGTGACCAGGAGCAGGGGGAAGTTCCAGGGGGTGATGATGCCGACGACGCCTACAGGCTCCTTCAGGATCATGCCTATGGCGTCGTCCACGTAGTTGGAGACCACCTGCCCCTTTATGTCCAGGGCCAGGCCGGCGTAGTAGTCGAACACGTCGGCGGTCATCGCCACCTCCATGCCGGCCTCGCTGAGGGGCTTGCCGACCTCGGAGGCGAGGAGGCGAGTGAGCTCGTTATGCTCCTCGCGGATCTTGGTGGCGGTCTTGCGCAGGACTTCGGCGCGCTGGCGGGCGGGGGCCT
>JADFNQ010000051.1 GCA_022563285.1 Chloroflexota bacterium
CTTTGATCGTTCGCACCCTTGACCCTCCCACCTCCGCTCCCGCACCATAGGCTCACCATGCGCATGTCCCGTCTCTTCGGCAAGACCCTCCGACAGACCCCCGCCGAGGCGGAGACCCCCTCCCACCAGCTCCTCCTCCGCGCCGGCCTCGTCCACCAGGTCGCCGCCGGCGTCTACGCCTTCCTCCCCCTCGCCTGGCGAACCCTCCAGAACATCGAACGCATCATCCGCGAAGAGATGGACGCCGCCGGCGGCCAGGAGCTGATGATGCCCGCCATCCACCCCATCGAGCTCTGGCAGGCCTCCGGCCGCGACCAGGCCATGAAGGACATCCTCTTCCGCTTCTCCGACAAGCGCGACCGCGAGTTCGTCCTCGGCCCCACCCATGAAGAGGTCATCGTGGAGCTGTTCAAGCGCAACATCCGCTCCTACCGCGACCTCCCGCTCCTCGTCTATCAGATACAGCAGAAGTTCCGCGACGAGCCCCGCCCCCGCGGCGGCCTTATCCGCCTCCGCCAGTTCACCATGAAGGACCTCTACTCCTTCGACACCGACTTCGAGGGCCTCGACCTCTCCTACCGCAAGATGTACGAGGCGTACATCCGTATCTTCGACCGCTGCGGCGTCCCCACCATACCCGTCCTCGCCGACTCCGGCGCCATGGGCGGCCGCGATACGCACGAGTTCATCTACCTGACCGAATACGGGGAGGACACCTGCCTCCTCTGCCCCAAGTGCGGCTACGCCGCCAACGCAGACGTCGCCGCCTTCGTCAAGGAGCCCGCCCACACGGCAGAGGAGCCCAAGCCTATCGAGGAGATACCCACGCCCGGCCTGTACACCATCCAGGCCCTAGCCGACCACCTGGGCATCCCCACATCCAAGACCTGCAAGGCCGTCTTCTACTCCGCAGATGGCGAACCTGTATTCGTCGCCATCCGCGGCGACATGGACGTGAACGAGACCAAGCTGAGCCGCGCCCTGCGCACCGTCGACCTACACTACATGAGCGAGGACGAGGTAGTGGCCGCTGGCTTCGTGCCCGGCTCCGCCGGCGCCGTCGGCCTCAAAGGCGTCCGCATCATCGCCGACGATCTCCTGCCGCGGGAGGTCAACCTGGTCGCCGGCGCCAACAAGCCGGACGCCCACCTCCTCAACGTCAACTACGGACGTGACTGGCAGGCGGATACCCTGACCGATATCGCCCTGGCCGTGGAAGGCTCACTCTGCTCCGCCACCTCCGACAAGCAGGGCGAGTGCCGTACGCCTATGGACGTACGCCGAGGCATTGAGATGGGGCAGGTCTTCAAGCTGGGCACCTTCTACGCGGAAAAGCTGGGCGCCACCTACCTGGACGCCGAGGGGAAGCAGCGGCCTGCCGTCATGGGCAGCTACGGCATCGGCACGGAGCGTCTTCTCGCGGCCGTGGTCGAGGCCAACCACGACGAGCGGGGCATCATCTGGCCGGCTGAGATCACCCCCTTTCAGGTGCATCTGGTCGCTCTCCAGCCGGAACGGGACGAGGTGGGGACCGCCGCCGAAAAGCTGTACGGCCGGCTTCAGACTGACGGTTTCGCCGTACTCTACGACGATCGAGACGAGACCCCCGGCGTCAAGTTCAACGACGCCGACCTACTGGGTATGCCGCTGCGCGTTACGGTCAGCCCCCGCACCCTGGAGAAGGGCTCGCTGGAACTCAAACGTCGCTCGGAGGCGGAGAGCGAACTAGTGCCTCTAGACGAGGGGCCGTCCCGGATCAAGGCGTCGCTCGCCAGCTAGTCTTTCGCAACATTTGCTTGCGGGGCCGGCCTGAAAGTGCTATAGTTTAGCGGTAATAACGCTCTTGATGAGAGTGGGTGGGGACCCACTTTTTTTTGGCCCCGCGAACAGCGGACGAGGGAGGTCGAGGCGGCCGTGAAGAGCGAGTTTATGATAGCGATCACGCAACTCGCTGCGGAGAAGAACCTGCCCAGGGAGGTCATCCTTGAGGCGATGGAGGCCGCACTCGTCTCCGCCTACAAGAAAGACTCCGACCTCCAGGGGAATATCGTCGTCCGCATCGACCGCGAGACGGGTGAACATCGCGTCTTCCACGAGCAAACGGTGGTCGCGGACGTAGAAGACCCGAAGATCGAGATCTCGCATCAGGAGGCCAGGAAGATCAAGCCGGACGCCACCATAGATGACGTCATCTCCACGGAGGTGCACCCGTCCCACGCCGGCCGTATCGCCGCCCAGACCGCCAAGCAGGTCGTCCTTCAGCGGCTGCGGGAAGCGGAGCGGGAGATGGTGTTTGAGGAGTTCTCCAACCGCGAAGGGGACATAGTTTCAGGCCTGGTTCAGCGCATAGAGCCCAAGCACATCGTGGTCGATCTAGGCAAGACGGAGGCCATCCTGCCACCGCCCGAGCAGGTGCGGACAGAGCACTACCGGCCCGGGCAGCGGATGAAGTTCTACCTGCTGGAGGTGCACCGCTCCCTGAAGGGGCCCCAGCTCATCCTCTCCCGCACCCACAAGAACCTCCTCCGACGCTTGTTCGAGCTTGAGGTGCCCGAGATACATAAGGGCGTGGTAGAGATCAGGTCCATCGCCCGAGAGGCAGGCTACCGCAGCAAGGTCGCCGTCACCGCGCGGCAGGAGGGCGTCGATCCCGTCGGCTCCTGCGTGGGCCTGCGCGGAATCCGCATCCAGAATATCGTGAACGAGCTCAACGGTGAGCGTATTGACGTAGTTCAGTGGGACGCGGAACCTACGCGCTTCGTGGCCAACGCCCTCAGCCCGGCCCAGGTCCTCAGCGTCCAGGTCTCCGAGGATAGCAACACGGCCTCCGTCGCCGTCCCGGACCGTCAGCTCTCTCTGGCGATCGGCAGGGAAGGCCAGAACGCCCGTCTGGCGGCGAAGCTGACGGGCTGGCGAATCGATATCAAACCGGAGTCCGCCATGCAGGAGATGGCCGCGGCCGGTGCGACCGCGGCCCAGCCAGCGGGCACCGCGCCCCCAAAGCCAGTGGCAACGCCACTGGAGCCCGCCGAGCCAGAGCGCGAGGCGCAGCCCTGGATGGAGGTCATCGAGGGTGAGGCGCCGGCGGCAGAGCCGGTCGCAGAGCCGGCTACAGAGGCGGAGGAAGCGCCCGAAGCGGCCGCTGCTAAGGCCGACGAGGCTGCCCCGGGGGCGATCCGCTTTGCGGAGGAGGTGCTCGCCAGCACCGGAGGCGAAGTCAGCGGCAGCAAGAAGCGAAAGAAGACCAAGAAAGCTGACCGCAAGGCCGCTGCGCCGGAGGCCAAGGCGAAGAAGACCAAGCGCGCCCGACATCCCGTCGTAGAGGAAGAAGAGTTCGAAGAGTTCGATGGCTAATCCGATGAGTGCAGCGAGTGCGCCGTACCGGCCAAGGCGGGTGCCCCAGCGCACCTGTGTAAGCTGCGGCTTAACCACCGCCAAGCGGGAACTGATCCGCCTAGTACACGGGCCCAGCGGCGCGGTGGAGCCCGACCCGAGCGGCAAGCGGCCCGGCCGGGGCGCCTACCTCTGCCATAACCCGGAGTGCTGGGAGCGCGCCACCAAGAAGGGCCGGCTGGAGCACGCCCTTCGGACTAAGCTTTCCACCGACGCACGAGAGGTGCTCCTTCAGTACGCCGCAGAGCGGCTGGCGGCGGAGGTACCATGAGCGCTCGACAGGCGACCAATGCAGCGGATACGGGCACGCCGTCCAAGAAGGTGGATATCCCGGCCACTGTAGTAGTCCGAGACCTTGCTGATCTACTGCACACCACGGCGATAGAAGTGATCAAAGAGCTCATGAAAAGCGGCGTCATGGCCTCCATCAACCAGAGCGTGGACTATGACGCAGCCGCTACGGTAGCCGAGGCGCTGGGATTCGAGCCTCACCTCCAGGGGCAGGAAGAGGTCGCCGTAGAGCGCGAACAGGTGGAAGAGGACGCCGCCAAGCTGCAGCCCAGGCCGCCCGTCGTGACCGTCATGGGCCACGTAGACCACGGCAAGACGAGTATCCTGGACGCCATCCGTGAGACGAACGTGACGGAGCAGGAGGCCGGCGGCATCACCCAGCACATCGGCGCCTACCAGGTAGATGCGAATGGCCAGAAGATCACCTTCGTGGACACGCCGGGGCACGAGGCGTTCACGGCGATGCGCGCCCGCGGCGCTACCGTGACCGACATCGCCATCCTCGTTGTGGCCGCGGACGACGGCGTGATGCCCCAGACCCTGGAGGCGATCGACCACGCCAAGGCCGCCGCCGTACCGATCATCGTCGCCATCAACAAGACGGACCTCCCGGACGCCAACCTCGACCGCGTGAAGCAGCAGCTGTCGGAGCGAGAGGTACTCATCGAGGAGTGGGGCGGCGACGTCATCGCCGTACCGGTATCGGCGAAGACACGCGCCGGCCTTAATGACCTGCTGGAGCACATACTGCTGGTTGCCGAGATATCGGAGCTCAAGGCGGACCCGGACCGTCCAGCCGAAGGTACTATCATCGAGTCGGAGCTCGACTCCTCCCGCGGCCCGATGGCTACGATCATCGTGCGGACGGGGACGTTGAGGATCGGGGACGTGGTTATCGCCGGTGAAACCTGGGGCCGCGTTAAGGCGATGTTCGATGAGAAAGGCGAGCGGCTTCAGACAGCGGGGCCGTCTACGCCGGCGAAGATCATGGGCCTGTCCGTCGTCCCGCGCGCCGGTGATACCTTTGTGTCTGTAGCGGACGAGCGCACCGCCCGCGAAGCGATAGAAGCGAGAGAGCGGGAGCGCACGGCCGCCGGGCAGCGGGCGGCCACGCTGGAGGCTTTCTCCAGCGATATCGCGGCCGGCAGGGTGAAGGAGCTCAAGATCGTCCTCAAGGCGGATGTTCAGGGTAGCGTGGAGGCTGTCCAGCAGGCGCTGGAAGGCTTGAGCTCGGACCGAGCCCGCGCGAGAGTCATCCACAGCACCACAGGGAAGATCAGCGAGTCCGACATCATGCTTGCCCGCGCCTCAGAGGGGATTGTCATCGGCTTCAACGTGCGCTCAGAGCCAGGCGCCGCGCGGATAGCGGACGGGGAGGGCGTGGATATTCGCCAATACGACATCATCTATAAACTCACGGAGGACATTGAGCGCGCCCTCAAGGGCATAATGGAGCCGATCATCGAGGAGGTCGTTGACGGGCATGCTGAGGTGCGGGCGCTATTCCGCGTCCGCGGCGGCCGCATCGCCGGCTGCATGGTGACCGACGGCCTCCTCCAGCGCAACTCCCAAGTGCGGGTCAAGCGCGACGAGGAAGTAGTGCATACATCCCGCGTGTCCAGCCTGCGTCGAGTCAAGGAAGACGTGCGTGAGGTGCAGGCCGGTCTGGAGTGCGGCGTAGGTGTGGAGGGCTTTAGCGAGTTCCAAGAGGGGGATGTGATCGAGGCCTTCCACACCGAGACGAAGGACTAGACCAGGCCGGAACTTCCCCTGCGGGCAGTCCGGAAAGATAGGTGAGCAGCCGTGAGCCGACGCCTGCAACGACTCAACGTCCTCCTTCGACAGGAGATCAGCGAACTCATCCGGCGTGAGCTGCGCGACCCCCGGCTGGCAGAGATCGTCTCCCTTACACGGGTGAGCACCTCGCCCGACCTGAGGGCGACCACCGTCTACGTGAGCATCATGGGCGGTGACGACGAGAAGAGCGCTACCATGGATACCCTCACCCGCGCCGCTCCCTTCCTCCGCCGGCAACTCCTAGGCCGCCTCACGATTCGGAGGACGCCGGAGATTCACTTCACCCTAGACGAGACGATGGAGGAAGCGGCACACGTGCTGGACCTACTGAAAGACCTGCCGGGGACGCACCCTGAAGCATGAGCCCGCACGGCATCCTCAACGTGGATAAGCCGGAGGGCAGCACCTCGTTTCAAGCCGTCGCCCTGGTGCGCAAGCTATCGGCGGTAAGGAAGGTGGGGCACGCGGGCACCCTGGACCCGGCCGCCACCGGCGTGCTCCTGGTCTGCCTGGGCAACGCGGTGCGAGTCAGCGAGTATCTGATGGAGCTGCCCAAGACCTATCGCGGCACCGTCCGCCTAGGAGCGGCCACCGATACCTTCGATGCCACCGGCGCAACGGTGTTCGAAGGTGACGCGGGAGTTGTGGATGAAGCGGAGCTGAGAGCGGCCCTGGGGACGCTGGAGCGACAGGAGCAGCAGACGCCGCCCATCTACAGCGCCGTCAAGGTGGGAGGGACGCCAGCGCACCGACTGGCCCGGGCCGGCAAGCCCGTCAGCCTGCGCCCGCGTGAGGTCAGGATAGAGCGGATCGATCTCCTCTCGTTCCAGACGCCCCTGGTGGAGCTGGAGGTGCGCTGCGGGAAAGGGACGTACATCCGCAGCCTAGCCGATGATCTGGGCCGGCTTCTGGGCTGCGGCGCACACCTGCAAGCCCTCCGGCGCACGGCCGTGGGCCCGTTTGAAGTGGACGACGCCGTCTCCCTCGACCGGCTGCGGGAAGCTCTAGTCGACGGTAGCTGGCGTGACCTGCTGCTTCCACTGGACCACGGCCTGGGCCACTTTCCCGCCGTCTACTTGGGCATAGAGGCGGAGAAGGACGTCCGCCACGGCTGTGCTTTGGAGTCCGATTCCCCCCCCTTCCAGCGCCTGCAGGACGCTCAGGATGAGCAGCGCTGCCGCGCCTACGCGGAGGACGGGTCCTTCGTGGGGATCCTCCGCTACGATGGCGACTCCCGCCGCTGGAAACCCCGAAAAGTATTCATTTCTGCCCATTCGGCTGCCTAACGGCACTACAATGTTCGTATTCGGCTTCTATTTGCGGCGGCATCCCCTTGACAACCCTCCGAAAACCCGTATGCTGGGCCATCAGGAAGCCAGCAGTAGTAGTGGACCCAGCAAGGGGGTTAGATATGCAGGCTTATTGTCTCAAGTGCCGGACCAAGCGGGAGATGCGCAACGCTCAAGCGACAGTCCTCAAGAACGGGCGCCCCGCCACCAAGGGGGAGTGTCCCGTCTGCGGCACCAAGATGTACAGGATCGGCAAGGGATAGGCCCCCGCCAAGTCCCACGCGCCCCGGTTCCGCGGAGGTCACCCCACTCGCCCCGGGCGGACGCGGCCCCGTCCCCTTGGAAGAGATCCCCGCTCCCCTTCCCGCGAACCACAGAGATACTATGCCAGGCCAGTGCGTGCGCTGGCCTGGCACCGCTTTTAGGGTGAGGCTTTCCTCGTCTTGCTGTAGAATGGTTTAGGCGGATCCACACGGACCGCCTAGGAGGAGAGATGCCTAGCGGTCGAAAATCGCAGCGGACCACCAGAAGGAGACAGTCCGTGGACAAGATCAACGTCGCCATAATCGGCGTCGGCAACTGCGCCTCCTCTCTAGTGCAGGGAATACACTTCTACCGCGGGGTGGACAGCAACACCAGCGTGCCCGGGCTTATGCACGCCAACCTGGGAGGCTACCACATCAGCGACATCGAGTTCGTCGCCGGGTTCGATGTCGACACCAACAAGGTTGGGAAGGACCTCTCGGAAGCTATCTTCGCTCCACCGAACAACACTCACAAGTTCGCGGAGGTGCCCCACCTGGGCGTGCCGGTGTCCCGCGGCATGACCCACGACGGAATCGGCAAGTACCTGTCATCGGTGGTGCACAAGGCCAGCGGCCCGACGTCGGATATCGTGAGGGTGCTGCGCGATACGGGGACCCAGGTGGTCGTGAGCTACCTGCCAGTGGGGAGCGAAGAGGCGACCAAGTGGTATGTGGAGCAGGTGCTGCAGGCCGGCTGCGCCATGGTCAACTGCATCCCCGTGTTCATCGCCCGAGAGCATTACTGGCGCCGCCGGTTCGAGGAGAAGGGCCTGCCCATCATCGGCGACGACATCAAGTCCCAGGTGGGCGCCACCATCCTCCATCGCGTGCTCACCCGTCTGTTCGTGGAGCGCGGGGTGCGGCTGGAGCGTACCTACCAGCTCAACTTCGGCGGCAACACGGATTTCTTGAACATGCTGGAGCGGGAGCGACTCATGTCCAAGAAGATATCCAAGACCAACGCCGTCACTTCCCAGCTCGATTATCAGCTCCCTGATGGGAACATCCACATCGGCCCCAGCGACTACGTACCCTGGCTCCAGGACCGCAAGTGGTGCTACATCCGCATGGAGGGGACGGGGTTCGGCGAGGTGCCGCTGAGCCTGGAAGCGAAGCTGGAGGTCTGGGACAGCCCCAACTCCGCAGGCGTGGTCATCGACGCCATCCGCTGCTGCAAGCTCGCCCTGGACCGGGGGATGTCGGGCGCCCTCACGGGGCCCAGCTCCTACTTTATGAAGTCACCCCCCAAGCAG
>JADFNQ010000240.1 GCA_022563285.1 Chloroflexota bacterium
GATCGGGCTGACCCTGTCCGACGACGAACCTGGCGAGACTTACGAGGAGAATGCTAAGATGAAGGCGCTCAACGGCGCCCGAGCCAGCGGCCTGGTGACCCTGGCCGACGACTCCGGCCTGGAGATCGACGCCCTGGACGGCGCTCCGGGGGCGCGTTCGGCCCGCTTCCTCGGGGCGGACACCGCCTACCAGGAGCGGTTCGCCCACATCCTGGGCCGGATGGCGGGGCTACCGTCCGAGAGGCGGTGGGCGCGCTTCAAGTGCGTGATCGCCGTCGCCGAGCCGGGTTCGGTAGAAGTGAAGCTGCGCGAGGGCGAGGTGCAGGGCCAGATCGCCCTTGAGCCTAGAGGAGAGCAGGGATTCGGATACGACCCGATCTTCTACCTGCCGCAGCAGGCGCGGACGATGGCGGAGTTGCCGTCCCATGTGAAGGACGTGATCAGCCACCGCGGCCGCGCTGCCATGCGCGCCCGGCCCCTGCTGAAAGAGCTGCTCTATGAGCGAGGACGCCGAGCTGACACCGCCGACCGCTCCGTCCATCCGGCCCGCTGACCGGCCTGAGCGCCGCGGCCGGGGCACCCTGGACACGCTCAACCGGCCTCTCCGCGACCTCCGTATCTCCGTAACCGACCGCTGCAACTTCCGCTGCACCTACTGCATGCCCAAGGAGGTGTTCGGCCGCGACTTCCAGTTCCTCGCCCGAACCGAGATCCTGACCTTTGAGGAGCTTACCCGGCTGGCGCGCATCTTCGTGGCGCACGGCGTCGGGAAGATACGCATCACGGGCGGCGAGCCGCTCCTCCGCCACGACCTGGAGAAGCTCATCGCCATGCTGGCGGGGATCGATGGCCTGAAGGACCTGACCCTTACGACCAACGGCTCTCTCCTGAAGTCGAAAGCCCGCGCCCTGAAACGGGCGGGGCTACAGCGGGTAACGGTAAGTCTGGACTCGCTGGACGACGACGTGTTCCGGGCGATGAACGACGTTGACTTCCCTGTGGGCCGTGTCCTGGAGGGCATCGAGGCGGCCGCGGAGGCCGGCCTCGGCCCCGTAAAGGTGAACATGGTGGTCAAGAAGGGCGTCAACGACCAGAGCGTTCTGGACATGGCCCGCTACTTCCGCGAGGGGGGTCAGACCGTCCGTTTCATCGAGTACATGGATGTCGGCAGCTCCAACGGCTGGAGGCTGGACGACGTCGTTCCCGCCGCCGCCATCGTCAGGATGATAAACGCGGAGATGCCCCTGGAACCTGTCGATCCCGATTACCGGGGGGAGGTGGCGAACCGCTACCGCTACGTGGACGGGTCGGGCGAGATCGGCGTTATCGCGTCGGTCACGCAGCCGTTCTGCGGCGACTGCACCCGAGCCCGCCTCTCCGCCGACGGCAAGCTGTTCACCTGCCTGTTCGCCACCAGAGGTCACGACTTCCGCGCCCCGCTTCGCGCCGGCAAGACGGACGAGGAGATCGCGGAGCTGCTGCGGTCCATATGGGGAGCGCGGGAGGACCGCTACTCCGAGCTGCGGTCCGCCGCTACGACGGACCTCCCCAAGGTGGAGATGTCCTACATCGGGGGGTAGCGGGTCCCGCTGGCTGCCACCCCGCCCCAGGTTGTCTTTCTCACCCGCACGCCCCAGGCGCTTCGCCTCGGAGCCTCCGCTGACGGTAGCGATCGTTCACAAGGTCTACGGCCCGAGGGCGGGAGGGAGTGTCGAATAGCTTGGGAGTGGGGTGCGGTGGAGCAGACCCCCAGTGCATATTGCCTGTCTCCCGTGTCGGTGTTCTAATGGGGGCGCCATGACCGCCCCCCGCCGCAAGGCGAAGCCGAGCCCAGCTGGGCTGACCCATGTCGACCGGTCCGGGCGTCCGCGCATGGTGGACGTCTCCGCCAAGGCGGACAGCGCCCGCGAGGCGACGGCGAAAGGGTCCGTCTACATGAAGGCGGAAACGCTGGCCCTGATCACTTCCGGCAAGGCGGCGAAGGAGCCTGCCCTTAGCCTGCCGAAGGGCGACGTCCTGACCACGGCCCAGATCGCCGGGATCATGGCCGCCCAGCGAACC
>JADFNQ010000052.1 GCA_022563285.1 Chloroflexota bacterium
GGTTCTCCGACTTCAGCAGGGGGCTGACCATCTCGTCCAGGTGGCCCTCGCCGATGCCAATCGTCTTGAGGGTGCGGGAGGCGATGATGTCGCCGCCGGCCATGCGGGCCAGGCGGGGGGTCACCTCCACCTCCCACATCCGCTCCAGCTCGGCGGGCGGTCCGGGCATCGCCACGATGACGCGGCCTTCCTTCTCCACCCACCAGCCGGGGGCGGTGCCGCGGGGGTTGGGGATGGCCTGGGCAGAGGGGATGAGCATCGCCTGCTTGACGTTGCGCTCCGGGAATGTGAAGCCGCGGGCGGCGAAGAACTCCCGCAGCCGCTGCTCCGTCTCCTTGTCTACGTACATCTCCTCGTCCAGGGTGAGGGCGATCGCTTGACGGGTCAAGTCGTCCTCGGTTGGGCCGAGGCCGCCGGTGATGAGCACGAGGTGGGAGCGCTTGTGGGCGCGGCCTATCGTCTCGGCCAGGCGCTGGAGGTTATCGCCCACCTTGGAGATGAAGTACAGGTCGATGCCCAAAGGAGGGAGCCGGACGGCGAGGTACTGGGAGTTGGTGTCCAGTATCTCCCCCAGCAGGATCTCCGTGCCCACGGATATGATCTCCGCGTTCATGGCATGAGCATAGGGGCGGGAACAGAACCCGGTCAAGGAAGCCGCTGGCGCGGAAGAGATATAGCCCCGCGCACTGAACTGCCCTGCTTCTCAGAGGGGGCGCAGTGTCAGAAGCCCGCTCTCGTCCCGGCTGAGGCGTGGAACGACGGACGACTTGTCCAGGCGGGCGCAGTACTCCACGTCCGCCGCCAGTCCGGCCTGGATCAGCTCTGCGCCGTGGTGGGAGGAGGCCAGGGCCGCCGGGAGATCATCGCGGCTGGCCAGGAAGGCGTCGCGGGCGAAGCGGGCGGCGTCGGTCGGCTGGAGAGAGACGTCCAGTCGCAGAGCGGCCTCGACGATCGCTCCCGCGCCGAGGGCGTCCTCCAGGGCGATGGCACGGCCTCCCGGGGCGGCGGCGCATACCACGGTCGCGTCGCGGTTGTGCTCCCGCGCCAGGGCCAGCATCGCCGCCGCCACCGCCTCGCGGTTGAGAAGCGCTCCTACCAGCACCGCGGGCGCCCGCTTCAGATCGTTGAGGATTCGCGTGCCGTTGGAGGTGGCAAGGATGGCGGCTCGCCCTCTGGGGTCCAGGGCGGCGAACTCCGCGGGAGAATTCCCGTAGTCGAAGCCGGGCGGCGGCAGGCCGTCCACCTCGCCACAGAGGAGGTGGTCGGGCAGGCGCTCGCGCAGGCCGCGCGCCTCCTCCACGCTGGCCGCGGGGATGACGGTGGGGACGCCGTGCCCCAGCAGAGTCACGATGGTGGAGGACGCGCGGAGGATGTCTACGACGGCGAACACGGAGTCCGCATCCCGTATCAGGCCGGGCAGGAGGGCGACGTCAATGCGCATGGATTTTCCTTGACCGAGGACTCTGACGCCTATAATATGCCCAGGCAAAGGAGGTGGGCTACTACGGGTGTGACCTTCTGGGAGAAGCTCGCCGAGGCGAGCCGGCGCAACCAGAGCCTCCTTTGCGTCGGCCTTGATCCTGACCCCGCTCGGCTCGGAGGCATGCCCGTCGCCGTCTTCGTTCAGGCAGTCGTCGAAGCCACACAGGATCTGGTCTGCGCCTACAAGCCGAACCTGGCTTTCTTCGAGGCGCTGGGTACGGGGGGGATGCAGACGCTGTTGGAGGCGCTGCGAGGCGTGCCCGCCCGTATCCCTGTCATCGCCGACGCTAAACGGGGCGATATCGCCTCCAGCAGCCGCTTCTACGCCCAGGCTCTGTTCGAGGCCTACGACTTTGACGCGGCCACTGTGAACCCCTACCTGGGGCACGACTCCGTGGAGCCGTTCCTGGAGTACGGAGACCGCGGCGTATTCCTGTTGTGCCGTACCTCCAACCCCGGAGCGGACGACGTCCAGGGCCTCCGTCTCAAGGACGGCCGGACCCTGTTCGAGGCGGTGGCGGAGCTGGCTAATCGCTGGAACACGCGGGGGAACGTGGGGCTGGTTGTGGGCGCCACCTGGCCGGAGGATCTGGTGCGGATTCGGGCCCTCTGTCCGGAGCTGCCGTTTCTGCTCCCGGGCGCCGGCGCTCAGGGGGCTGACCTGGGCCAGGCGCTGCGGGCCGGCCTGGACGCCCAGGGAGGCGGCGTTATCGTCAGCGCCTCCCGCCAGGTCCTGTACGCGTCTTCGGGGGACGATTTCGCCGATGCCGCCAGGAGGGCTGCGCTGGGCCTGCGGGACGAGATCAACCGAGAGCGGGACGCCCTGCTGGCCAGACGTTAACCATGGTAATGGAGGTGCGTCTAGGCGACGTCGTGCGCCTGCGCAAGGTGCACCCCTGCGGCGGCTATGACTGGGAGGTAGTGCGGCTGGGCGCGGACATCGGCGTGCGCTGCCGCACCTGCGGCCGGCGCGTGCTCTTGGAGCGACGGGTGTTCGAGAAGCGGGTGCGCGAGTTCCTCGTTCGGGGCGAGCAGGCCGAATCCGAGAGCCAGACCTGAAATGTCGCACGATCCCCCGCATATCGATGAGATAGCAGACTCCCGCCCCCTCCTCCGGCAGCCCCGCTTCGCCACCCTCTGGCTTACACAGGGGATGGCCCAGACGGCCCAGAACGCCATCCTGTTCACGCTCCTGATCCTGGTGCTGGGCCTCACTGGTTCCAGCGCCGCCAGCAGCGTGCTGGTAGGGGCCTTCATCGTGCCCTCGATCTTTCTGGGCGTCTTCGTCGGGGTGCTGCTGGACCGCTGGCGCAAGGGGACGGTCCTTGTCGTCGCCAACCTCGTTCGGGCGGGCGGATGTGTTCTCTACCTGTTCTTTGACGACAACGTGCTGGCGATCTACGCCATTAGCCTGGTGTTCAGTTCCAGCGGTCTCTTCTTCAACCCAGCGGTGGTATCGCTCATACCGTCGCTAGTCCCTCGAGACAAGCTTGTAAACGCCAACAGCCTGTACAACTTCACCTTTACCGGGTCCCAGTTGGCGGGGCTGGTGTTCCTCGCCCCCTTGATCTTGAAGCTGGGCAATGCGCAGGCGATGTTCGTGACGGCAGGCGGGCTGTTCACCATCGCCGCTGGGCTCGCCGTGTATCTGGATACGCTGCGGACCAGACAGGAGAGCGCACCGCCGCGAGCGGCCGAGTTCGGCAGCATACTGGAGGAGTTTCGCAAGGGATGGCAAGCGCTCACCTCTGATCGCGCATCCGCCCTGGCCATGGCCCAACTGACCGTGGGCAGCACGATGGTGTTGCTGTTCGCCATACTGATCCCCCGCTATATGGATGAGGTTCTGAACATCTCTCCGGACAACGCGGCGTTCGTGTTCGCGCCCACGGGGGTGGGGGCGCTGGTGGGGCTACGCTTCATCCCCTGGTTCAGCCGCTGGGGGAAGAACCGGGTGGTTGTCATCGGTGTAGTGGGGGTTGCCGTGTCGCTGGCGCTGATGGCGACTGTGCGCGGTCTGGCGGAGATCATGGAGACGACGCCCGGCCCTCTGAACCCCGGCCGCTTCCTGGGCCTGTCGCTGTTGCAGTCGCTGACGATGCTGTTCGCCGCCCCCATGGGCTTCGCCTACGCGCTGGTGAGCACCCCGGCCCAGACCGTCCTCCACGAACGGGCGCCGCCGGAGATGAGGGGGCGTATCTTTGGCACTCAGGTCGTATCGGCTAACTTCATCTCGCTGCTGCCGCTGTTGCTGGTAGGCGCTATCATTGACTTGACCAGCGTTACGGCGGTCATGCTGGGGATAGCGGGCTTCATGCTGCTGTTCGCCTATGTGAGCGCCCGCGTTGGCGGCATGAATAACGGGGACGAGACGCCACCGCAGGCCCCGGAAGGCGTATCACGCTCGGTTGACACCCCTACCAGGCTAGGCTAGAATTTGCCATGCAACGTACCCAGGAGGTGGGAGTGTGGTCGAGCTCACAATAGAGAGCATCCGCGTAAGCCTAATGAACTATCAGCGGGTGGTCATTCTCAAGGAGAAGGAGACCGATCGCTACCTACCGATCTGGATTGGGCCGGCTGAGGCGGACGCCATAGCCGTCCGGCTGCAGGAGGTGGCGGTGGCCCGGCCCCTGACCCATGACCTGCTGCGGACGATCATCGACAGCCTTGGCGCGACTGTGAGCCACATCCTGGTGAGCGACCTGGAAAACGACACGTTCTTTGCCCGCATCGCCCTACAGGTCGATGGCAAGAGCCTGGAGATAGACTCCCGTCCCAGCGACGCGATAGCACTTGCCGTGCGTGCTCAGGTACCCATCTACGTGGAGGAGTCCGTATTGGAGAAAGCCGGCGTCCGTCTGGACCAGGAGGGTCAGCCCCTGGACAAGGGCGAGGGGCCGGAGATCGAGCCGACCAGCGAGGCGAAGGCGGATGAGCTGGAGAAGCTATCGCCGTTCCGGGACGTGATCGAGGGGCTGGACCTGGAGGACTTCGAGAAGAAATAGCGAAAGGCCCGCCGGCGGCATCGCCTCAGGCTTTACGGCCTGGGGCTTTTGTGTTAATGGGAGGGTGGGTGTTGGATTGTAATGACCGCTTGTGATAAAGTTCTCAAACGGAGAGGCCTGCTGAGATGGAGCGGGCTGCCATAATGACTCGCCTGCCGCCGACGGTGAGGCTTACCGGGCTCGGGTTCTACATAGCGCTATGCATCAGCGGCGGCGTGTTCGGCGGGGTGCAGCTAGACGGGTGGCTGGAAACGGGACGACTCTTCGCCATCCTGGGCCTGTTCGCGGGACTTGCTGCGGCTTTGGGAGGGGGCTACCTTCTCCTGCTGGACGTACTCAAGACAAACAAGGATAAGAAGGAAGGACAGTAGATGAGGCTCAGCCGGGGCCGTCTGACCGCTGTTGGCCTCGTCGTTCTCGCTCTTCTGGGCTTCGTCTTCCTCCGCGGTCCTACCCCCGCCATCAGCATCAAGGCGGAGACGATCCAATCCTTCGGCCCGGTTGATGTCACCAATACGATGCTGACCTCGTGGATCGTGGTCATCATCATCGTAGCGATAGTCTACCTGGGGACGCGCCGCCGCGACCTGGTGCCCCGGGGCTTCCAGAATATGTTTGAGGCTGCGCTGGAGGCGTTCTATAACCTGGTGGTGAGCGTAGCCGGCGAGAAGAGTGGGCGCCGCTTCTTCCCCGTAGTCGCGACGATCTTCTTCTTCGTGCTGGTCTCCAACTGGCTATCGCTGTTCCCGGTGTTCAACGTCATCGGCCTGGTCCGGGAGGATGACCACGGGTTCGTCATGGAGCAGACGGACGTGGGGCCTCTTCCCCTGAGCTGGGTGGCGCTGTCCGGCCCCGGCAACCTCAGCGCCGATTCGATAGATGAGGATGACGCTGATGCTGAGGAGCAGGCGGCGGCGGCGAGGAAGGACGGGAAGATAGTGGGGGAGCTGATCCCCCTGTTCCGCGGCCCCAATACAGACCTCAACACCCCCCTGTCCCTGGCGATCGTCTCCGCCATTGCGGTGGAGTCCTGGGCGATCGCCTCGTTGGGCATCGGCTACGGGAAGAAGTTCTTCAACTTCGGGGGCATGTTCCGGGGGCTGAGGCGGCTGGACTTCGGGTTGCTTTTCAGGGGCGTCATCGACGCCTTCGTGGGGTTCCTGGAGCTGGTGTCGGAGCTGGTACGTCTGATCAGCTTCACCTTCCGTCTGTTTGGGAACATGTTCGCCGGGGAGGTGTTGATCCTGATGTTCACTTTCCTGACGCCGCTGGTGTTCACGATCGTGTTCTACGGCCTGGAGCTGTTCGTGGGTATCATCCAGGCGTTCATCTTCGCTGTGCTCACCCTGGTGTTCGGTATGATGGCAGTCGCCCACGGTGAGGCGCATGCAGCCGAGGGAGAGCATGAAGAGGGGTCTCGGGCGATGGCCCCGGAGGCCCAAAGCTAGAGCAAAAGCGAACGAAGAGCAAGGAGGTAGTATATGGAGACGCTTCTCGCACTGATCCCGCCGGTGCTGGAGGGCGCGCGTGTGGTGGCCCAGGAGGCGGCCGCAGGCGACATCACCGACGACGGCATAAAGTTCATCGCCGCGGGCATAGCCATGGGGCTGGGCGCGTTCGGCCCTGCCATCGCCATCGGCAATCTGGTGGGCCGGGCGATGGAGGCACTGGGGCGCAACCCGGAGGCGCAGCCGGCCATCCAGACCAACATGATCCTGGGGCTGGCGTTCGCAGAGGCGATCGGTATTTACGCCCTGATCACGGCGGTGATGATCGGCTTCGTCTTCTAGACGGCCCGGTCGCGGCCAGGCCTAGACAGGGGCTACTGGAATGGTGTTTCTTGCAGAGGGTGGCATCGGGGCGCTGGGTATCAACCTGCCCAGCCTCATCGCCCAGCTCATCAACTTCACGCTCCTGCTCTTAATACTGGGCTGGGCGTTCAAGCGATTCCTGTTCCCGCTGCTAGACGAGCGGCGAAATCGCATCCGGGAGGGGCTGGACGCTGCCGATGAGTCGAAGCGAAGGCTGGCAGAGACGGAGACGGCAACAGCGGCGGAGATGGAGAAGGCGCGCGGGGAAGGCCAGGGCCTTATTGGGCAGGCCCAGCAGATGTCCGCCCGTATTCAGGAGGAGGCCCAAGGGGCCGCCCGTGCGGAGGCGGAGACGCTGCTGGAGCGAGCGCGCAGCGAGATACAGCTCGAGCGGGACGCCGCTATCGCCGACCTGCGCCGCGAGTTCGCCGATCTCACGATCACCGCCGCCGAGCGGGTGATCCGGCGCAGCCTGGACCGAAAGGCGCACCGGGAACTGATCGAGGAGGTGCTGGCGGAGGCGCCGCAGGGCGGCGAAGGGGGAGATAACCAGAGGTGATCCGCGAGATCGCGGCCCGCCGCTACGGCGAGGCGGCGTTCCAGATCGCCCGCGATAGCGGCAGGGAGGAACGCTGGTCGGAGGGGCTGTCCCTGATGGCCGCCGTCTTCTCCGACCTGGAGATGGCGGCGCTCATGCGGGAGGCGCGCATCTCCACCGCCGACAAGCTTGCCCTGGTGGAGAGGTCGCTCCCAGGCGTCGATCCGCTGGCGCTCAACCTGGCGCGGCTGCTGGTGCACCGCGGGCGTACGGCGCTGGCGCCCCAGATAGCGGAGGCGTTTCAGGAGCTGCTGGACGCCGAGCGGGGCATCGCCCATGCGCTGGTGACCACCGCCGTCCCCCTCTCCGACAGCGAGGCGAAGGCGGTGGCCGAGAAGCTGAGCGAGATCAGCGGCAAGCAGGTGGTGGTGGAGAGGCAGGTGGACGAAAGTATCATCGGCGGCCTTGTCGCCCGCATCGGCGATAACCTCATCGACGGCTCCACCCGCAGCCAGCTGACGGCGCTTAAGCGCCGCCTGCGGGAGGCACGAGCGTGACCGCTACCATCATCAAGGCCGACGTCGAACGGGAGCTGGTGGAGGCCTGGCAGGCGCTGGCCTCCGCTGTGGACTCTTTCCCCGACCTGGAACTGGAGCAACCGGGAGTGCTGGACAGCTGGTCGATTAAGGACCTGCTGGGGCACACCGCTTTTTGGGCACAACAGGCGGCCCACAACCTGGAGCTTATCGCCGCCGGCCGGGGCGACGATGTGCAGCGTCCCGGCAGCGAGAAGGAGATGGACGAGTGGAACGAGCGGGAACGGCGGCTCCGCCAGGACAGGCCGCTGGATCAGGTAAGGGAAGAGTGGCTGGATAGCTTCCAGGCGGCCGTGCAGGCGCTGGCGGCCTCTCCCGCCGAAAGGCTGGAGGAGGAGGTCAGGGGTGGACAGACCGCTCTTAGGCTCCTGGCGGCGGACACATACGAGCACTATCGTGAGCACCTGGCTCATCTTGTCGCCTGGCGGCGGGAGCTGGAGACCACGGAGACGTAAACTGTAGCTGAGCCGTAGCTGCAGGCCTTTAGGCCTGCCCGGATGGCTTGGCAGGGCTGAAGCCCTGCAGCTACGAGGGAGTGGGCACAGGAGGAAGGATATGGCGGTACGCCCCGAAGAGATAGCTTCCATAATCCGGCAGCAGATCGAGCAGTTCGGCGGCACCATAACCGCCGTGGACGTGGGGACGGTGGTGGAGGCCGGTGACGGCATCGCCCGGGTGCACGGCCTGCGCGGCGCCATGTACAGCGAGCTGCTGGAGTTCCCCAACAACGTTATGGGGATGGCCCTGAACCTGGAAGAGGAGACCGTGGGCGCCATCGTTCTCGGCGATTA
>JADFNQ010000241.1 GCA_022563285.1 Chloroflexota bacterium
ACAGCGTGCGTGTAATGGCCCGCGTCGTGGAGGGGGAGCGTGAGCGCGTTCAGGCGTTCGAGGGTGTGGTCATCCGCAAGCGCCGCGGCGGGATCAACTCCAACTTCACGGTTCGTCGCGTGAGCCACGGTATCGGCGTTGAGCGGACGTTTATGCTGCACTCGCCGCGGCTGGAGAGCGTGAAGGTGGTACGAGTGGGCCGCGTCCGCCGCGCCAAGCTGTACTACCTGCGCCAGTTGGTGGGCAAGAAGGCCCGCATCCGCGCCGGCTCCCGTGACCGCTTCGAGGAGTTGACGCGCGAGCTGGCTGAGGAAGTGGCCGACGAGGACGTTGGAGCGGCCGACGAGCTCGAGGTCGAAGCCGAGGCGTCCGAGGAGGAAGGGGCGGAAGGCGAAGCTGAGGGTGAGGGGGAAGAGGCGGAGGCCCAGTCCAAGGAAGCCGAGGAGGCTGAGGAACCCGCTGCCGAGGCCGAGGGAGCTGAGCCGAAGCCGGATGAGGATAAGGCCTCCGCAGAGTAGCGCCTACTCATCAGGCGACGCGCCGCCCTTTGGGGCGGCTTTTTGTTTCCTCATGTGCCGTTCTCCCTTCTCACTTGTGACAGGCGCGGTGCTATAGTCGGCACGGAGGTGCCGATGGCCTACGCTGAGGTCGCCGTCAACGCCGCGGCTCCCATCCGCCAGACGTTCACCTATCGCATTCCAGATGGCCTGTCGCTAAGCGTGGGGCACGCCGTCTACGTCCCCTTTGGGTCCCGCCGGCTTCAGGGGATCGTCATGGAGGTGACGGAGACGCCCGCCTTCGCTGACGCTCGTGACATTGAGGCCCTGATCTACCCCGAGCCGCTGGTCTCGCCGGAGCGGGCGGCGCTCGTTCGGTGGCTGAGTGACCACTACCTGGCGCCGCTGTTCGATTGTCTGTCTCTCATGCTGCCGCCGGGGTTCAAGCGCAGGCCGCTGACCGTGCTGCGGCCGCTCGTGTCGCTCGAGGAGCTGCCCGATCTTCGCCTCACGGACAGACAGCGGGAGGCGATGACATACCTGGTGTCGCAAGGGCAAGCCGAGCAGGAACAGATGAGGAAAGCGCTGAAGCTGCGTAGCGTAGGCACGCTGGTGAACGCGTTCCTTCTGAAGGGGCTCATCGAGCGCGGCTACGAGCTGGCGCGGCCCCTGGTGCGACCGAAGGTGGTGCCCCATCTACGACTGCTGGTCTCCGCTGATGATGCCCTCCGGCGTGCGCGGTCGCTACGGGAAGAGGACAAATCGGCGGCAGTGCGGCGGGCGATGGTGTTGGAGACGTTGGCGGAGGAAAGTCCGCTTCCCCTCGCCGAGCTGCGCCCGCGGGGGCTGACGCCGGCCGTCCTGCGTGACCTGCAGGCAGAACGTCTGGTGGAGGCGGAGGACGTCACGCTGGTGCGCGATCCCCTGGCAGGCCGCGACTATCCACAGCGGGCAGCGCCCATCCTCGCTGAGGAGCAGGAGCGGGCGTACAGGCGCATCGAGGAGGCGTTGGAGGACGGTGGGCGGGCTCAGACGTTCCTGCTGCACGGTGTTACCGGCAGCGGCAAGACGGAGGTGTACCTGCAGGCGCTGGAGCGGGTGGTCGCGCTCGGCAAGAGGGCGATCGTGCTCGTGCCGGAGATATCGCTGACGCCGCAGACGGTACGCCGGTTCGGGGAGCGGTTTCCGGGCCAGGTGGCGGTGATGCACAGCGGCCTATCGCTGGGAGAGCACTTCGATATGTGGCACGAGGTGCGAGCCGGCCGCTACGCGGTGGTCATCGGGCCGCGCGGCGCCCTGTTCGCGCCGCAGCCGGATCTGGGGCTGGTGGTGATGGATGAGGAGCACGAATGGACGTACAAGCAGCAGGAGGGGTCGCCGCGATACCATGCCCGCCTGGCCGCTGAGGAGCTCTGCCGCCTGACCGGCGCCGTCCTCGTCCTCGGCTCCGCCACGCCGGACGTGGAGAGCTACTTCCGCTCCACCGCCGGTGGATCGTACCGGCTGCTGGAGCTTG
>JADFNQ010000053.1 GCA_022563285.1 Chloroflexota bacterium
GCCCTAATCGACCCCTTCGACGGCAGGTCAGACCTGGATGCCGGGCTCCTCCGCGTCCTGCACGATGGCAGCTTCAGGGACGACGCCACTCGCATCCTCCGCGGCGTCCGCTACGAATCACGGCTGGGCTTCCGGTTCGAGCCGCAGACCCTGCGCCTGCTCCGGCGGGATGTACGGTACCTGGGGACGATCAGCGGGCCCAGGATCCGCGAAGAGCTGGCGCGCACCCTCCGCGAGCCGGAGCCGGAGCGCATCCTCCTACGCCTGCAAGAGCTGGCCGCGCTCAGCGCCATCCACCCCACCCTCACCTTCGACAGCGGCCGCGCGGAGGCGTTCGACGCGCTGAGGGGGATGCGGGCTGAGCCCTCCCCGACCGCGTACCTCACCCTGCTCGCCTGGGACCTCTCGCGGGAAGAGGCTGCGGCCCTCGCCGCCCGCCTCGCCCTCAACAGGCGGGAGACGGACGCAGTGCGGGCGGTCTCGAAGGTGCGGGCGCTGGAGCGCGCCCTCTCGGAGGAGATCAGGCCCAGCCGGGTCGTGGCCCTGCTCTCGCCTTTCCCGACGGCGGCGGTGTGGGCCCTCGCCGCGGCAGGCGGAGGACCCGCACGCGGGCAGGCTTGGCGTTATCTCCGCCGCTGGCGCTACGTCAAGCCGGCCCTGGACGGCCACGCCCTGCTCGCTCTCGGCGCGCAGCCGGGGCCAGGGTTAGGCGAACTGTTGCGCCGCCTGAAAGCTGCTAAGCTGGACGGAGAAGTGCGTTCCCGCCAGGATGAAGAGAGGATGGCCCGCGACCTGCTCCACTCGGGCGCGGGGACACCCAGTTGATGACGTCCGCGGAGACCACCTGCGCCGTCTGCGGCGAGGCCGCCGAGGAGCCCAACTCCGCCCTCTGCGGGGTGTGCGACCGGCGGTTCCACCTGAACCAGCGCAACGACGTCCAGGGGAAGGACTGCGGCACCGTCTGGATCGACGAGCAGTACCTATCGCTGCGCTTCGCCTGCTTCAATTGCATTCGCCCGGACGGGCGGCCGTCTGGCCGCGGGGAGGCCGCGTCCGGCTCGCAGGCAGAGCCGCCGGTAGGAAAAGGGCACTGATAGAAGCAGAGCGGCTACCCACGGTTCAGCCACCCCGCCCCTAGACATCCTCCCCATGCAGCGACTCGCCCCGGTGCAGCCGCGCCGCGATATCGAACGTCTGGCCCGTCGCCCTCACCGTGGGATAGTGCGCCGTCAGGAACCGCGCCACCCCAATCAGGATGAGGTCGCCTGCAGGCCGGCCCGCGAACTGGCGGTACTGCTTTAGTCCCGCCTCGTAGATCTGGAACTGGTGGAACCCGGAGTCCTCCCGCAGCAGGGCGTGCCCCAACGTCCTCACCACATCGTCACGCTTGCCGCCCGCCAGCGCGTCGGCGACAAGCTGGGCGGTCTCATCGACCCGGCCCTGCCCGTCGAACGAGGCCAGAATCTCCTCCCATCCCGGCATATCCCCGGATGGCGTGGGGGCCGGTTGCTTGGGGACGTTCAGGAACCGCTCCAAGTAGACCGACATCGCCCCATCGAATATGCCCCGTGCCAGCAGCTTCGACGGCGCCCGGCGCATCGCCTGGTCTACCGCGTTCGCATAGGTGAACGTGTGGTGTACCGTGTCCCAGTCCGCAAACTCGTTCGACACGTGGAAATGCACCGGCCTGCGGGCGGCGGCGTACGCCACCGAGGCCGAGAGCTCGGTCAGCGGCACCCCTTGCCGCACCACGTCCCGCATCACCGCCAGCGTCTCCCTCGGCTCCGCGTCCAGGATCGTCTGCGCCACCTCCTCGTGCCCGTCCCAGCCCTTGAGCGCGCCGCCGCCCTCGTCGATCGCGGCGTCCAGCTCCTCATACACCTCCCACAGCAACGTCGCCAGGTCCACCGGATGACGCCAGCTCGAAGTCTCTTCCATCCGCTGGGCCCACACCATGTTGGGGATGAGCGAGGGTAACACCTCCTCCGCATTCTCCCAGCCGATACTGTCCAGGAGTTCGAACGCCTTGTTGGCGAAGTCCAGGGAGTGCCCCACGTCCAGGAACAGGTGGTCCGTGCAAGCGGCGAATATCATGTCCGCCACCGCCTTCGGCGGTAAGCCTATTCGAATGGCCGTGCGAAGGGTGCGCTCCGCCGCATCCTCCGCCCGCACCTCGATGAAACGCCGGAACCAATCCACGTAGCGTTCCGGGCGCGTCTCCCCGGTCTCCAGGGGCTCAAGATCGAAGTTCGGCGGCTGGCCGGCGGTTGAGCGCGCCACGTGCACCAGCCCGTGGTACAGCGCCAGCGGCCTGTCCCCCTTGTCCAGGGACGGCAGCACGTTGGCCATCGCCGTGATGATCGAGAGGCCGGTGCCCCAGCCGGCCGCGCGGTTGCGGACGCCGAAAAGCGCCGCCTTTCGCAGGATATCGGTCGTCTCGCCCAGCTCGTCCAACCCGATGACGCTCTTGGCCAGCACCAGCCGGATGTCATGCTCCAGCCCCTCGTCCAGCTTCCGCAGCCAGTGCGCACGCCGCTCCTCCTCAATCGGCCGCGGGTCCAGCCAGACGGTGCCGTCCCGCACCTCCACGTAGAAGGAGGTCACGTCGTCTGCGAACGGGTCGAACGTGCAGCCGCCGGCCAGGTCAAACTTCGCGTGGTGCCAGTGGCAGGTGAGGATGCCATCCTTCACGGTGCCGCGGTGCAGGGGAAACCCCATATGAGGACAGCGGTTGTCCACCGCGTACGCCTTCCCCTGATCGATGAACACGGCGATGATCCGCCCCTCAGCCGAAACGACCCTGACCCGGTCTCTCTCCAGCTCCCCCAGCGAACAGACCTTGACCTTCGCGTCCCGTGCTGCCTGAACCGTCGTCATCGCCTCTACCCGCTTTCTAGGAGCCTGGCTTGGTGAGGCTCCGATGGGAGATCCGCTTCCCGTTAGCGCAGCGGGAAAGCCGTGCATCCTTATAGAGACCCTATCAGGGAGCTCAGGACGAGACAGTGATCTGCGTCACAGTCACCGCCCGGAGCCGGGCAGATTTCCCGGCCCCCCGGCCGAGGCAACCCCCACCGTGTCCCTTTCCACCCTCTCCACCAGACAGACCTATGATTCACATCACACCCGCGAGGGTTATCAGCGACGTGACTTTCGCGCCAGCACTTCGTAGAGCATGTGCTCCCCCTCCTTACCCCGCAGCTCACAGGCGAACTCATGCCCGAACTTGAACTCGCCTTCGACAAGCTCGCGGACTCCGTCAGTCACCAGTAGCCGGACACCTTGCTCCTTTGTTGCCTCCTGGACCCGCGACGCGGTGTTCACCACGTCACCGATGCAGTTCAGCCGGCTGGCGCGATAGTAGCCGACCTCACCTACGACGGCAGGCCCGAAGGCTATACCGATGCCGATGTGAACGTCGAACCCAAAGTGCTCGCGCGAATACCGGGAGAAGGCACGGGCGCCCTTTAGCATCTGTAGCGCGCAACGGGTGGCGTTGAACGCGGCCTTCTTGGGAGCCGTGTCTTCAAAGAACGAAACGATGCCGTCACCGAGGAATGCGATCACCTCTCCACGGTTGAAGTCTATTATCGTACCCATGCGGTCGAAGTAGCGGTTTAGCAGGTGCAGCACGTCGAACGCGAGGTGGCGTTCCGAAAAGCTCGTAAAGTCTCGGACGTCTGCAAACAGCACCGCAATATCCTGTTCCTTTGCCATCCCTTCCGGTCGCAAGTCCTCCTTGGCGAAACGCTCGCGTACGAGCAACCTGATCTTGATGTCGCCTGTTGGCCGAATGCAGCACCCTAGACGGATGTTCGGACCGAACCCGGAGGCCTCTAGCACCTCACGCTCGTTATCCGTTATCGGATTGCAGTTCTCATCGCCCTCAAGGATTTCCACTCTGCAGGTGGTACAGCGAACCATGGCACCACAAGCGTGCCTGTGATCCAGTCCGTGCCGGATAGACGCCTCAAGCACCGTCATCCCCTCCGGTGCGTCTATCATCAGACCGCTGCCGTAGTCTATACGAGGCATCGGTGGCTCCGCCCTCCCCGGTCCGTTCGACCCGCCGGCGGCATTATACTGCGAACCGCCCCAGCAGCGCCGCTATCGCCTTCGTCCCGTTGCGGAAGTCCTCCACGCGAATGTTCTCGTCCGGGGCGTGGATGTGCGCCTCCGGATAGCCTATGCCGATGTCCGCCGTGGGCAGCCCCAGCGTGTTCACGAACGGGTATAGCGGCCCCGTCCCCGCCATCGTTGGCACGATGAGCGGCTCCTGCCCGTAGGTGTCCACCACCGCCCGCCGCACCACCTGCACGAACGGGTCGCTCACCGGCGTCCGCGCCGGCCGCTCGCCGCTGAGCAGACGCAGCGTTATGTCGCTGAAGCCGTGCGAGTCCAGGTGCCGGCGCAGCTTGGCGAAGATGTCCTCCGGGTCCTGGTCCGGCACCAGCCGGAAGTCCATCTTCGCCATCGCCCTCGCCGGCAGCACCGTCTTCGGCCCCTCGCCCTCGTAGCCCGACGTCAGCCCGTCTATCGTCGCCGTCGGCTCGAACAGGTGGCGCAGCCGGTACTCCACGCCGCGCACGCCGGTCAGCGCCCCCTCCACTCCGTACGACTTCAGCGTCTCCGCCTCCTCCGCGGGCATCGCCTCCACCGCCGCCCGCTCCTCCGCCGTGGCCGGCCGCACGGCGTCGTAGAACCCCTCGATCAGCACCCTCTCATCGGGCCCCTTTATCGACCCTAGCGCCCAGGCCAACCGCCAGGCCGCATTCGGGAGCACCGTGCCGTAGGAGGAGTGGGCGTCGCGGTTCACCGTGTTCGACTCCAGCTCCAGGTAGAGGAGGCCCTTGACCCCCAGCGTGACCTGAGGTACGCCCTCCCAGGTGACGCCGCCGCCCTCCCACACGCAGGCGTCGGCAGCCAGCAGCTCCCGCCTCCCCTCCACGAACTCTTCCATCTGCGGGCTACCGATCTCCTCGTCCCCTTCGATGCAGAACTTGACGACGCAGGGCAGCTCCCCGCGAACCGACTTCCAGGCCCGCAGGGCGGCCAGCCGGGCGGCGATGTTCCCCTTGTTGTCGGAGACGCCTCGGCCGTACAGCTTGCCGTCCCGAAGCGTCGGCTGGAACGGCGGCGACGACCACAGCTCCAGCGGCTCCGGCGGCTGCACGTCGTAATGGTCGTAGAAGAGCAGCGTTCGTGACGAGAGGCCGCGCTGCTCCGCGTACACGACGGGGTGGCCCGCCGGCCCTTCGGCTCCGCTCAGGGCAGGCTTGGGGAGGACCCGCGCCTCGAAACCGAGATCACGCAGGAGGCCCGACACATGCTCCGCCGTCTCCTCGATCATGATGTTCTGGGCGCTCACGCTGGGCAGCTTGCACAGCTCCATCAACTGAGCGATAGAGTCGTTCAGGTGGTCATCGATGTAGCGGAAGATGTCGTCCATGTAACCCCTTGACCCCCCAAGAACCTACAAACCTATGAACCTACCTCGGGCCCCGGTTTTGGGTTCTCAGACATGCGCACCATCGCCATGATATCGCGCCCAGGGTCGCCCTTCCAAGGCAGATCGCCTGGCCGCGTAGGGCGATACCCTAACCTGAGCCAGAAATACAACCCCAGCCCATCGTCCCGGCGGACGCCCGACCAGAACCGTTGCGCCAGCCTCCGCCTGACCGCGTCACCCTCCACCAGCCGCACCGCCTCCGACTCCAGCCCCAACCCCCGCCGCCCCGGCTCCACGGCTATGGTCTCGACTTTCAGCCAGCCGTCCTCGGGAACGCCTCGCCGGTATTCCACCACGCCGATCGCGCTGCCGTCTTCGCGACGGATGATAACCAGGACGCCACAGTTCGCGTCCTCCAGCCGTCCCCGTAGCCCCTCAGCCCCCTCGTACCAGCCGATCGCCTCGATGTCGGCTTCGCTCAGGGGACGTAGCGCCAGGCGAGAGCCCCGATACGAAGGAGTGTCGACGCCGGCCCGCCCACGCGAGCGCGACTTACGAGGCGGTGGCCTCATCAGACGTCGCTTCCAGCCAGCCCGCGGTCTGCGCCGCCAGCTCCCGCAGGGGGACCTCGCGCACCTGGCAGGGCGGCAGGCTGTCCAGAAAGGCGGCGCCGTACGCCTTGCTCACGATCCGGCGGTCCAGCACCGCCACCACACCGCGGTCGCTCTTGCTGCGGATGAGCCGGCCGAACCCCTGCTTGAAGCGGAGCGCGGCCTGCGGCACCGCGTACTGGCTGAACGGGTCGTCGTACTCGGCGGAGCGGGCGGCGAACACCGGCTCCGTGGGCACGTTGAACGGGAGCCGGGCGATGATCAGCAGCGACAGAGCCTCGCCGGCGATATCCACGCCCTCCCAGAAGCTGGCCGTCCCCAGCACAACGGCCCGCAGGTTGGACTTCAGCGCCCGGATGAGCTGTCGCGGCGAGCCGTCTATCCCCTGGGCGAGGACGTCGATACCCTCCGCCTGCAGGGGATCGCGCGTCAGGGCGTGCACGGTACGCAGCGCCGAATGCGACGTGAACAGGGCCAGGGCACGTCCGCCGGCCGCCCGCGCCAGGTCGACGACGGCATGCGAAAGGGCGTCCGTGTAGTCCGGCTTGCCGGGCTCCGGCATATCGCTGGGCACCAGCAGCAGGGCCGCGCGCCGGTAGTCAAACGGCGAGTCCAGCAGCAGCTCGCCGGCATCCTCCATGCCCAGCCGCTCGCGCACGTAGTCGAAGCTCCCCTGAACGGCGAGGCTGGCGCCGGTGAGCACCACTGAGCGCCGGTCCTCGTACAGCCTCTCCCGCAGCGTCCCGTCCACCCGCAGCGGCGCCGAGGCCACCACCGGCGAGCCGTCGCGTCGGTCGTACTCCAGCCACACCACCCGCTGCGGGTCCTCGCTCTCGATTGCCGCCGCCAGCCCGTCGCGCAGCTCCTTCTCCTCCTGCATCAGCGCCCCCGCCTCGGCCCGGATTAGCTCCAGGCCGGGGAGGCTCACGTCGGCGTCGGCCAGCGCCTCCCCCAGCTCCTCCAGCAACGAGATGACGGTGCCCAGCGCCAGCCGCAGGTTCTCCCAGGCCATCTCCACCTGCGGCCAGTCCGGCTGCACCCGCATTGCGCGGTTGATGAGGAGGGGCTGCTGCCCCCCGCCGGCGTCCGCGGCAGCGTGCTGCTTTAGGAACGACCCCACCTGCGCCGACATCTCCGCCACCCGCGGGCGAGCGGACGTGGCCGCCTGCGAGATCGCCTCAGCGATGCCAGTGAGCCGCCCGCCCGGGCCGAGGGCGGCGGCGCCCCCGCGCAGGGCGGTACGGACGTCACCCCGCAGCGCCTCGCTGCGGTCCAGCAGGTCCGTTATCACCCGTTCGCCCCCGCTGAAGCCGAACTGACGGGTGGCCTCGGCCTCCAGGTGGTGCGCCTCGTCGATGATGACGTTCTCATACGGCGGCAGTACGCGGCCGCCGTGGGCAATGTCCGAGAGGAGAAGGGCGTGGTTCACCACCACCAGGTGGGACGCCTCGGCCTGCTTGCGTGCCCTCTGCAGGAAGCATGTCCCTTCAACCACGAACGGGCTGTTATCGGCGCTGCAATCGGCCCCCTCAGCGCAGAGACGGCGCCAGATCGCCTCCTCGCCCTGGGAGAGTCGCAGCTCCGAGCGGTCGCCGGTCTCCGTCTGGGTGAGCCAGATGAGGATGCGGGAGGCGATACGCGCCTCGTCGTCGCTGAGGTCGGTGCTGGCCCGCAGCGCCTGGAACCGTCGCAGGCAGAGGTAGTTGCGGCGACCCTTGAGCAGGCAGGCCCGGAAACCGCCGTCCGGGGGCAGGAGCGCCTCCAGGGCCGGGATGTCCTTCCCCGTGAGCTGCTCCTGGAGGTTGATCGTCGCCGTGGAGACGACGACGCGACTGCCGTTGGCCAGCGCGTGGACGGCGGCCGGGATCAGATAGGCCAGCGATTTGCCGATGCCGGTGCCCGCCTCCAGCAGCAGGCGGTTCCCCTCGTTGAGCGCCTGCGTTACGGCGCGCAGGGCGGCCTGCTGCTGC
>JADFNQ010000054.1 GCA_022563285.1 Chloroflexota bacterium
AGGAACAGGATGGCGAACAGGTAGTAGCGGAAGTGCACCTGGGTGCGGCTGCGGCCGATGGGCAGCATGCCGCATTCGTAGGTCAGGCTCTTGGTGCGCGTGGCCTGGCGGGGAGCGAGGATGCGGTTGGCCATCAGCGCCCCGCCCACCAATAGGACGCCCAGGATAGCAGCGATGAGGACGGCTACGTATTGGGCGAAGAAGTCCTGGACCATGAGCGGTGATCCTGACAGGGAAGGAAGCTAGGCATTTGTTCTATTAGCCACAAGCGATGCTAGCACGGGCTCAGGTTAGTGTCAATTTAGGAAGCCTTCGCTTGGTTAACCTCGGTCATCGAACCTGCCAGAGCACCCGCGGCCGCCCTCACTCCAGCTGAGCCAGCCGCTGCCGCAGCCCCTCCAGCCGCGCCCGCGCCGCCGCCAGCCTCTCCTCCTCCTTGGCCACCACCGCCGCCGGCGCCTTCTCCCGGAACGCCGCGTTCGCCAGCTTCTTCTCGATGCGTCCCGCGTCTTCCTCGGCCTTCGCGAGCTGTTTGGAGAGGCGCCGTCGCTCCCCGTCCACGTCGATGAGCCCGGCCAGGGGCATTACGACTTGGGCCTGCGCCAGGACCGTCGAGGCAACACCACTCTTCGGCGCCTCTGCCGCGTCCGTGATCAGATGCAGCGGTCGCACCCGCGCCAGCGACTCCAGGATCGCCCGTGCAGCCTCCAGCACCGGCCTCGCCCCGTCGGCCGCTACATACGCCTCCACGTAGCGCGACGGGTCAACCTGTCTGTCGGCACGGATGTTGCGGATCGCCCGCACCACGTCCATCACCACCGCCATTCGTTCCTCCGCCTCGCGGTCGGTCCACTTCCGTTGCGCCTTCGGCCAGGAGGCGACGACCAGGGCGTCCGCCTCCGCCCAGGCCAGGTGCTCCCGGAGCCTCTGCCACACGGCCTCCGTCACGAACGGCATGAGCGGGTGCAGCAGCCGCAGGCAGGTGTCCAGGACGGTCGCCAGCACGGGCAAGGGCGACTGCTCTCCGGCCCTGAGCCGGCCCTTTGTGGCCTCTATGTACCAGTCGGCGTACTCACTCCAGAAGAACTCATGCAGCCTGTGACCGGCCTCGCCGATCTGGAAGCCGTTCAGCAGCCTGTCCACCTCCGTGACGAGGCGCTGCAGGCGGGACATGATCCACTGGTCCTCGACAGGCATCTCGGCGCGCCGCTTGGGGTCGGGCGGCTGGAGCCGCTGGTCGCCGATGCTCTGGATCACGAAGCGGGCGGCGTTCCATATCTTGTTGGCGAAGTTTCGGCCGCCCTCCAGCCGCTCGTCGGTGAGGCGGAAGTCGTTGCCGGGGGCGCCGCCGGTAGCCAAGGTGAAGCGGAGGGCGTCGCTGCCGTACCTGTCGATCGCCTCAATGGGGTCCACCACGTTACCCAGGCTCTTAGACATCTTGCGGCCCTCGCGGTCGCGGATAAGCCCGTGCAGGTAGACGTGGCGGAACGGCGCCTCGCCCGTGTTGTAGAGGCCCGTCATAATCATGCGGGCAACCCAGAAGAACAGGATGTCGTACCCCGTCTCCAGCACGGAAGTAGGGTAGAAGTAGCGCAGGTCGTCCGTCTCCTCGGGCCAGCCCAGGGTGGAGTGCGGCCACAGCGCCGAGGAGAACCAGGTGTCCAGGACGTCCGGGTCCTGCTCCAGCTTGCCGGAGCCGCACTTCTCGCAGGCGCTGGGATCGTCTATGGCGACGGTGACCTCGCCGCAGTCTCCGCAGTACCAGACGGGGATGCGGTGGCCCCACCAGAGCTGACGCGAGACGCACCAGTCACGGATGTTCTCCATCCAGTTCATGTACACCCGCGCGAAGCGGCGGGGGATGATCTGGATGCGTCCGTCCTCCACGGCCTTAATGGCGGGCCGGGCCAGCGGCTCCATGCGCACGAACCACTGCTCGCTGACGATGGGCTCCACGATGGTGTCGCAACGGTCGCAGCGGCCGATGGAGTGGTGGTAATCCTCCGTCCTCTCCAGAAGTCCCAGCCGCTCCAGGTCGGCGACGATGACCTCGCGGCACTGGAAGCGGTCCATCCCCCGGTAGGGGCCGGCCTCTTCGTTCATCGTCCCGTCCGGGCCCACGGCCACGATTGCGGGCAAGCCGTGCCGCTCCCCGATCTCGAAGTCGACGATATCGTGGCCGGGTGTGATCTTGAGCGCGCCGGTGCCGAACTCAGGGTCCACGGCGTCGTCGGCGATGATGGGGATGGGCCGCTCGATGACGGGAAGCGATGCCTTGCGACCGACGATCTTCTGCCAGCGCTCCGCCCGTGGGCTCACCGCCACCGCCACGTCGGCCACGATCGTCTCCGGCCGCGTGGTGGCGACGACGATGTACTCGTCCGTCACGTTGCCGGCGTCGTCCAGGAGGGGGTAGCGGACGTACCACAGCTTCGCCGACTGCTCTCGGTGCTCCACCTCTAGGTCGGACAGCGCCGTCTGGCAGCGGGGGCACCAGTTGATCATCCGCTCACCGCGGTAGATGAGGCCGTCCCGGTAGAGGTTCACGAAGGTGGTACGCACCGCCCGCTGCGGCCCCTCGTCCATCGTGAACACCTCTCGCCCCCAGTCGCAGGAGGCGCCCAGGCGCATGTGCTGGCGGCTGATCACGCCGCGGTACTTGTGCACCCACTGCCACACCCGCTCCACGAACTTCTCCCGGCCGAGGTCATGGCGGCTGATGCCCTCACTCGCCAGCTCCCGCTCCACCACGTTCTGGGTGGCGATGCCCGCATGGTCGACGCCGGGGAGCCAGAGGGTAGGGTCGCCGCGCATGCGATGCCAGCGGATGAGGCAGTCCTCCGTGGTAGCTGTGAGGGCGTGCCCCAGATGCAGCTCCCCGGTCACGTTTGGCGGCGGCATGATGATGCAGAACGGCTGCACATCGGGCTCTATTCTGGGCACGAAGTAGCCTCCGTCCAGCCAGAACTGGTACAGCGGGCCCTCCACCTTGGAGGGGTCGTAGGCTTTGGGGATCTCTTCAGTACCCTTGGTCACCCGGAAACGCCTCCTACGCGCAAGGAATCCGCCAGTGGCGGATTCCTTCTGGGCGCATTCTAGCGCCGCCCGCGAGAAGGGTCAACGAAGGACCACCGGGGCCAGCCGCGACACTGCTTCGCAGCGGCGACCTCGATTCAGGAAACCTAATGCGCCGCCTTGCGTTTGACATTCGACAGAGTCTATAACATTGGTAACCACGTCAAGGCGCAGGCAGGCGCGGTCACAGGAAGGTCGCCCGTGGCGCAGCTAAGCGTCAACGCCCTCAGCAAGCAGTTCGGCGGCATCGTCGCTCTCCAGGATGTCTCCTTCGATGTCCAAGAGGGTGAGGTCCTGGGGCTCATCGGCCCCAACGGAGCCGGTAAGACAACCCTGTTCAACTGCGTCAGCCGGTTCTATGATCCGGACGGCGGCTCCATCTCCTTCGATAGCGTAGACCTCCTCCGTCTACCACCACACCGGGTGGTGCGCGCCGGCATCGCCCGCACCTTCCAAAACGTCCTCCTGTTCAAGGGTATGACCGTGCTGGAGAACGTCCTAGTGGGACAGCAAAGCAGAGCCCGGGGTGGCCTGCTGAGCTGGCCCCTCCCCTTGCCCCGCGCGTGGCGAAAGGAGCAAGAGCTGCGCCGTTCGCCGCTGGAGATCCTGGACTGGCTGGGTCTGGCTGACCTACGCGACCTCCCCGCCGTCGGGCTACCGTTCGGCGTTCAGAAACGCGTAGAGCTGGCGCGCGCCCTGGCTGCCAACCCCAAGCTCCTCCTCCTGGACGAGCCCGCCAGCGGCCTCAGCCACGAGGAGTTGAAAGGACTGGCTCAGCTCATCCTGGCGATCCGCCAGGACCTGAAGGTAACTGTCCTCTTGGTGGAGCACAACATGGACTTGGTGATGAGCATCTCTGACCGAGTCTGCGTCCTCAACTTCGGGCGCAGGATAGCCGTGGGCACGCCGGACGATGTGCGAAGTAACCCTGCTGTGATCGAGGCCTACCTGGGAGAGCAAGATGCTCAAGGTTAGCTCTGTCAGCGCCGCCTACGGTCCCATACGCGCCCTGCATGATGTGAGCCTGGAGGTGGGCGAGGGGCAGATTGTCACCCTCCTTGGGGCCAACGGCGCCGGCAAGAGCTCCACTCTACGTGTCATCTCCGGCGTCATCCGGCCGACGTCCGGCAGCGTGGAGTTCCTGGGCCAGCGCATCCACCACCGCTCGCCGGAGAAGATCGTCTCCCTGGGGATCTCCCACGTCCCAGAAGGCCGCGAGCTGTTCACCGAGCTCACGGTGGCGGAGAACCTTAGCCTGGGCGCCTACACCCGCCGCGATCGGGACGGCATCAGACAGGACTTAGACCGCGCGTACCAGTACTTCCCCCTCCTGGCGCAGCGCCGCGAGCAGCACGCGGGCTCCCTCTCAGGCGGGGAGCAGCAGATGCTGGCGATCGCCCGCGGGCTCATGAGCAGGCCGCGCCTCCTCCTCCTTGACGAGCCGTCGCTGGGCCTAGCCCCCCTCGTGGTGAAGGAGATCTTCAAGATCATCGACACGATCAACCGAGAGGAGAAGGTGACGATCCTGCTGGTAGAGCAGAACGCCAGCATGGCCCTCTCCATAGCGGCGTACGCCTACGTGCTGGAGACCGGGCGGATAGTGCTGGCCGACACTGGCTCCGCCCTGAAGGACAACGAGACGGTGCGGCGTTCGTACCTGGGCTACTGACAAGGCAGGGAAGATGGAACTTATAGGGTCAGGGATAGGGGCTCTCCTGGAGTCGCCGGTGTTCCTGGCGGCGCCGCCATGGGAGAACCCGGACCTGTTCGGGGAGCAGATTGTCGCCGGCCTGGCCACGGGCAGCATCTACGCCCTCATGGCCCTGGCCATAGTCCTGATCTACCGCTCCACCGATGTCCTCAACTTCGCCCAGGGGGAGATGGCGATGTTCGGCGCCTTCGCCATGTGGTCCCTCTGGTTGGCCGGGCTGGAACCCTGGCAGATCATCATCATCGGCGTCATGCTGGCCGCGGGCATCGGTGCCGTCATCGAGCGACTGGCTATCCGCCCCACGCAGGGCGCCCCCCAGTTGAACGTGGTGGTTGTCACCTTGGGCCTGTTCATACTCCTGAACAGCGTGGCCACCTGGGTCTGGGCTCAGGGTGACCTTCCCAAGGTCTTCCCCAGCCCCCTCAGCACGACCGCCAGCGTGGATATCGGGATCGCCCGGATTACGGAGCATCGCATCCTGATCCTGGGGGTGGGCCTGAGCATCATGGTTGCCCTGTTCGCGCTGTTCAACTACACCAAGCTGGGTCTGGCGATGCGAGCAACCGCCCAGAACAGGCTGGCCAGCCAGCTCATGGGCATCAACGTGGGGCGCATGCTCACCCTGGGCTGGGCCCTTTCGGCGGCCGTGGGCGGCCTGGCGGGGTTGCTCATAGCCCCCATCACGTTCCTCCACCCTGGCTTCATGTTCAGTGTCCTCATCTTCGCCTTCGCGGCCGCCGTCCTGGGAGGCCTCAACAGCCCCCCCGGCGCCGTCGTCGGCGGCTTCATCATCGGCGTCGGCGAGAACCTCCTGGGTACCTACACCCCGCAAGATATATTGGGGACGGAGATGAAGCTGCCGCTCATCCTCCTGCTCCTGGTGATCGTCCTCCTGGTGCGGCCCACCGGCCTGTTCGGCCAGCCGGAAGCGAGACGGGTCTAGTGAGGCGTCCGTGAGCATCGGGCTGTTCATGCTGCTGATGGTCGGCGCCGCCGTCGCGGTGCGCTTTGCCCCCTTCCTGCCGGAGCGGCTGCGGATACCGGTCTCCCTTGCTGTCCTGCTGGGCTTCCTCATCTGGGCCCCCTTCACTCTCGATGGCTTCCGCACCTTCCAGATGACGCGCATCACCGTTTGGGTGATCGTGATCATGGGGCTGAACATCCTCACCGGCTACAACGGCCAGATCTCCCTGGGCCACGGCGCCCTGGTAGCGGTTGGCGCCTACACCGCGGCCATTCTCATGGACAGTACGGAGCAGATATCGTTCGTAGACGCGAACCCCTGGCCCTTCTGGTCTACGATCATAGTGGCCGGGGGGCTCACCGCCATCCTGGGCCTCCTCCTGGGGATACCCGCGCTCCGCCTGTCCGGCCCCTACCTGGCGATCGCCACCCTGGCCCTGGTCATCAGCCTCCCATCGATCATCCGCAAGTACGACGGGTTCACCGGCGGGGGCATCGGCATACGGGTGGGGAGGACGCAACCTCCGGGCTTTCTGGACGGCATACTGAACCTGGACGAGTGGCTCTACTTCCTGGCCCTGTTTACGGCGGTCCTGATGCTGCTGCTGGCCTGGGGCATCCTGCGCGGGCCCCTGGGCCGGGCCTTCATGGCCGTGCGGGACAGCGAGGTGGCGGCGGCGGCTATGGGCATCGACGTCGCCCGCACAAAGGTGACCGCATTCACGATCAGCGCCTTCTACGCCGGGGTAGCCGGCGGCCTGTTCACCCAGGTCAACGGCACGATCACCCCGGAGTCCATCAGCATCGTGGAGTCCATCAACTTCCTGGTGGCCATCGTCATCGGCGGCCTCGCCTCTATGATGGGCTCCGTGATAGGCGCCGCCGCCATCATATTCCTCCCCACGGAGGGTCCTGAGCTGGTTGGCCAGATCCCCTACCTCCAGACGGACGTAGTGGAGCGGGCGCCGGGGGCGATCCAGGGGTTCCTGGTCATCCTGGTCATGCTGCTCATGCCGCGGGGGCTTGCCGGCTTCGCGCACAGGCTGGCAGCGCTGCGCCCGGCCGCCGTGGTGGAGGGGCTGCGGGCCACCCCCGGCAGGCTTCGCTCGCGCGTAGAGGACGCTCGCGGGGGGCTCTTCTCACTCTGGGATGCCCGTCCCTGGAACAGACAAAAGCCGTCCCATCCGGACCGCCCGGACGGCGGGGAAGGGGGGTGATTTGCACACTCCACTGAGTCCTAGACTAACCTGACGCCATCCGGCACGTTCTACTTATGCTAAACTACGGTGTTCCACATAGGAACACCTGGGAAAGGGAGGGAACCCATGACGAAGCGTACGAGAAAGTGGTGGCTGCTAGTTGGCGGCCTCCTTGCAGCACTCCTGGTGGTGGCGATCGCCTGCGATGACGACGACGAGGACGGAGGCGTGACCCCAACCGGCGAGACCCCGGCCGCCGCTGAAACCCCAACCCCGGCGGCCGAGCTCCAGACCGACTTCGGAGTCACCGACACCGAGATCATTCTGGGCCAGCACACCGTCCTGAGCGGCAACCTGGCCGCCGTCTTCTCGCCCATCGCGCCGGCCACGGCCGCCTACTTCGAGAAGGTCAACCAGGAGGACGGCGGCGTCTGCGGCCGCAGCCTCACCTTTATCGTGGAGGACGACCAGTACAGCCCGGCGGCGGCGCTGGAGAGGGCCCGGAAGCTGGTGGACCAGGACGGGATCCTGGCCTTCGTCGGCAACCTGGGCACCCCGCCCAACAGCGGCTCCATCGCCTTCATCAACGACCCCAACGAGGACGGCGACACCTCCGACGGCATCCCCAACCTGTGGCTCTCCACCGGCGCCCCGGTATTGAACGACCCCGTGAACTTGCCCTGGACGTTCGGATACATCCCCGACTACTTCTCCGAGGGGAAGGTCCTGGGCAACTACGTCAACGATAACCTCGCGGG
>JADFNQ010000055.1 GCA_022563285.1 Chloroflexota bacterium
ATGACAGGCCGCAAAGAGCGGAAACTGATTGACCTCTCCTTATCGGGAGAGGTTTTTTTGTCCTCTCCTTTCTCGCGGGGGAACGACCGAAGCGAAATGGAAAGGAGGGCGTAATGGTAGACGAAAGCGGCGTGGCACACGAGGAGAATGACGCCCTCCTCCCTGACGACCATCCGCATATACAACTGTATTGGAAGGTGGTTCCCGTCTGGCACGATACGTCTCTGGATGACTTGGATGATGAAATCGGCGCGGGATATGCCTGTGGCTTCAGTGCTGGGTTCGAGCGCGGTATCATAATGGCGCTGTTGAAGCCCGAATGGGCTCAAGGTTTGTACCACCGGCTCCGTCATTACTATCTTGCGACCCACGCGCCCGCAGACCTGTTGGACTGGGACGACCACGCCGCAGAGACTGCACGGGCCATCCCCGTTACGATGCTAGACATGGCCGGCCAGGCCACGCCAGTCACATCGGGGCAATAGGGGAACCACAAAATGAACGACAAGGCAGGAATCCTAATAAGGGTAAGCACGACCCGCCAGGGCGAGCGCGGTGCCAGCGTGAAGACGCAACGCCAGGACTGCCTGGCGTACGCCGAACGCCAGGGCTGGCAGGTTGTCATGATAGAGGAAGACCACGCGTCTGGGGTCAGCTTCGACCGGCCTGGATTCCGCAAGCTTGCGGATGCAGCTAGAGAAGATGTCATAAACAAGCTCGTAGTCTACTCACTTGACCGCTTCGGGCGTGGTGATATGCTCTCGGCCCTTACCGAACTCCGCGACTTTGAGGATGCGGGCTGTGAAATCCACAGCATCAAGGATGACGGCCTAGTCGAAAGTTCTCTCATCCGTAACATCAAACTTGCCATCGCTGAAGACTTCAGCCGCCAACTTTCCGACAAGGTTACTCGTAACATGACTTACCGCGCCGAGCAGGGGAAGTGGATGTCCAGTGCGCCCTTTGGCTATCGCATCATTCCTGCCCCTGATGGCATAGGACGCACACTTGAACCAGACCCCGACACGGCTTGGGCTGTCCCTGAATTATTCAAATTGGCAGATGAGGGCCAGCCTGAAACCGCCCTGGTAGGGTTCGCTAGGAAACATGCGCTGCGGTCATCCCGAACCCCCCCTGGCCAGACGCTTAGCCGCTCATCAATAAGGCGAATGCTAGAAAATCCAGTGTACGTTGGAAAGGTATTATGGAACCGCCGAGGGCATGGCCGATTCCGGCCCAAGGGGAAGCGCTCCGGCAACGAAATCGTCGCTGCCGAGGGGATACATCCTGCGCTGGTGGATGAAGAAACCTTCAACCGAGTCCAGGCCCGCCTCAAGCAGCGCAAAACCTACAAGACCTACACCAAGCGCAACTTCTTCCTGCTCGATGGCCTGGTCTACTGCGGAAAATGCGGCTCAAAGATGCGAGGCTCCAGCCACGCTATCAAAGGGCATCTGTATCGCTACTACTATTGCGCCAGTCGACACGACCTCTATTCCTGCGACCAGCCTAGAGTCTCAGCGGACAGGGTGGACGAGCAGGTTCGAGCCATCATCGATGAGCGGTTCAAGGTGTCAAACGTCACTACTGATGCCGCCGTCAAGGTGCTGGTAGGACGGCGCGACACACTGCGCAAAGGGTTCGGCGATATTCGGGCTCGCCTTGAACGCAGACGAGAAGAGTTGAGGCGAAAACAAGAGCGAACTCTGGACGAATTGATGAGTGAAGGACTCAGCGGTGACAGGCGGGGAGCGCTCGAAAGACTGCTCCAGGCCCACGAGCGAGAGCTAGACGCGATTGGTCACGAGTTGGGTTCTCTGCGTCCGCAGGGCGAACAACTCCGTGACATTGAACAAGCCATCGAGTGGTTTCAAGATTTAGCTCTCGCGGAGACGATACTGAGGGGCGACGACAACGCAGTCGGCCTGGCCGCAGCCCGCCACGTCACCAGGTCGAGCGCTGAGTGCTGGGATGTCAACGAAATCTCAGCATGGCAGCCGTTGGCGAGACAATTCATCCACCGCGCGGAGGTTGAGGGCCATCTCAGAGACGGGCGCGTCAGAATCGAGTGGTCGGCCACAGCACAGTCCATCCTTCATGAGGAAGAAGAAGTTTTAAAATTGACGCGCACGGTACTCCGTACGGCTGGCGCAAGGTGGGCGGCGAGATGAGCGCCAGCAGCGCCGTTCGGGCCGAGGGCGATCGGTCGGCGGCGCTGGTGAGCCGCACGGAGTCCACGAAGTGGCTATACCAGACCGTGAGCGTAAAGGGGGGCGCGTACTATCGTCTACAAGCGAAGGCGCTGAAGAACGATCCAAGAGTGAGGGAGACGCTCCTCCGCATCTCCTGGTACGAAAGCGCCGACGGCAGCGGACGCCAGATGGACACGGCGGACTCAGAGGCGTTGGCAGGGGACGCGCCGCGGTTCGTCTCGCTGGATACCGGTCCGGTTCAGGCGCCGCCGGAAGCGCGGTCCGCCAAGATCCGTCTCCTGATCAGACCGGCATCATCCGCCCCTGCGGTGGTCTATTTCGACGACGTTCGGTTCGAGGAGGCGGCCGCGCCACAGGCCGAAGACAACTTGAACGGCGAGCAGAGCGCCGCGAACATCACGATCGAAACGTACGGTGCTGGCCGCGAAGGAGCTGTGCAAGCGGCGTCTGCAGAGGCTGCTCTGGGGGCCCGGGTCGGCCCGACCCCGCTGACCAACGTCCGGCGGACACAGGAGCAGCAGTCTCCCCCTCCTGCTAGCAGCGGGCGCCCGCTCTGGCCGCTACTCCTAGCCGTCGCGGTACCCGCAGCCGGCCTGATGGTCATGGCCGGCAGCGCCTGGAGGAGGGCCCGCGTTGGCGGCGGGAACAAGCCTCACGTATAATCGATAGTGATGAGTGATACGGCAGCCGCGGCCGAGTCTATGAAGACGAAGGGCCGACGGCGAAGCACGGGCATTCCACGGGTCATCGCCATAGATGGGCCGGCGGCGGCGGGCAAGAGCACGGTCGGTCGGGAGATCGGCGCTCGACTCGGCTATCCGTTCCTGGACACGGGGGCGATCTACCGCGCTATGACCTGGACGGCGCTCCATCGCGGCGTTGACCTCAGCGATGAGGACGCCCTCAGCGATCTGGCCGCATCCCTCAGTATAGATGTTGGGCCACCTAACCTAGATAGCATTGAGCCGTCCACCATTTTCGTGGATGAGGTGGACGTCACCCGATTCCTCCGCCAGCCGGAGGTGGAGGCGGCCGTTTCGCTGGTATCCAGGGTGGCGGGAGTACGGAAGGCGTTGGTGAGGGTGCAACGGGAGCTTGCCGGGCGGAACGCGGTAGTCATGGCCGGTCGCGACATCGGCACGGTGGTGTTGCCGAAGGCCGACCTGAAGGTGTACCTGGTTGCCTCCGTAGAGGAGAGGGCCCGACGCCGGTTCGCCGAGCTATCGGCCCTGGGCCTCGACGTCACGGAGGAGGAGGTGCTGCATGACCTGCGCCGCCGCGACCGCATCGACTCAGAGCGCTCCGTATCACCCCTTCGCCCTGCCGAAGACGCGATCGTCCTCGATACCGATGGGCTGACCCTGGAGGAGGTTGTGCAACGGCTGGCGGAGCTGGTGGAGGGCACAACATGAGAAACCTGTTCCACACCGTCTACTACTGGGTCAACGTGAAGACCTGGGTGCGTCTGATCATCCGGCTGATCTTCGAGCGAGATGTCAAGGGCCTCGATAACATTCCCCCCAAAGGCGCCCTGATCATGGCCAGTAACCACCTGAACCTGGCCGACCCGCCGATCCTGACCGGGATGATGCCGCGTCGCATAGTCTGGATGGGCAAGCAGGAGCTGTTCGATATCCCCGTGTTCGGCATCCTCTATCACCTGTTCGGCTGCATACCGGTGCGGCGGTTCCAGGCCGACCTGCGGGCGCTCAGACGCTCCCAGAATGCGCTGAAGCGAGGTCTGGTGCTGGGCATGTTCCCGGAGGGCACGCGGAGCGGCGAGAGCGGCCTGGGGCGGGGCGAGCCGGGCACGGCGCTGATCGCCTTGCGCACCAACACGCCGGTCTTGCCGGTGGCCATCTGGGGCACCGAGGACCACAAGGTGCCGCGCGATTTCTTCCGGCGGACAGCGGTCAACATAGTCTATGGGAAGCCGTTCCACCTCCCCCAGCCGGAGCGGCTAACGAAGGAGGCGGTGGAAGCGGGAGCTGACTTGATCATGAGCCGCATCGCGGAGCTACTACCGGAGAGGTACCGCGGCATATACGTCGGCAGGGAACCACAGGCAGTCGAGACAAGAGAGGGAATGGGATAACGGTGGAGATACTCCTGGCCAAGGACATGGGCTTCTGCTGGGGGGTGCGCCGCGCTATCGACATGATGGAGAAGGCGGCGCAGGAGAAAGGCGAAATCGTAAGCCTGGGGCCGATCGTCCACAACCCTCAGGTGGTGCGCGAACTGGAGGCAAAAGGGGTACGCACCGCCAGCGAACCCGACGACGGCGGGCCGTTGCCGGTGGCGGTAACCGCCCATGGCGCCGGCCCGGAAGTGCTGGAAAGAGCGCAGGCGCGGGGCGCGGAAGTGATCGACACCACCTGCCCTATCGTCACCCGCTCCCAGCGCTGGGCCAAGAAGATGTCTGAAGCCGGGTTCACCGTGATCGTCTTCGGCGACCCCAACCACCGCGAGGTGAAGGGCGTCCTCGGCTGGGCCGGCCCCAACAGCCTGGCCCTGCAGGATGGCGATCCCGTCCCCAAGAAACTCCCATCCCGCCTGGCAGTGATAGCCCAGACCACTCAGAGCCCTGCGCGGTTCGCAGCCTTCGTCTCCACCCTGGTGCAAGAGCACGTGGGCGAGATCGGAGAGCTCAGGGTCGTCAACACGCTGTGCGATGTTACGTCAAGCCAGCAGGCGGCGGCCACCGAACTGGCGCAGGAGGTGGACCTTGTGCTCGTAGTGGGCGGCCGCAACAGCGCCAACACCAGACACCTCCTCGACGTCTGCAGGGAGGAAGGGACTGCCGCCTACCACGTCGAGTCTCCCACCGAGGTGAAGTCGGAGTGGCTGAAGGGCTGTAAGCGGGTTGGCGTTACGGCGGGCGCCTCAACGCCGGACTCCGCCGTAGAGGCGGTGGTTCGCCATATCCAGCGCATCGGTGCGGAGCTGGAGGGCGCACCCAGCGGCAGTTGATTCAGCCGCGGGCATAACCCCAGCCCCCGGCGGACGTTACTCAGTAAAGGACATCCGGCAGTAAGGGGGCTTCGCCTATGTGCGGAATCATGGGATACGTGGGTTCCCGCCCTGCGGGCCCGATCCTCATCGATGGGCTGCGTCGGCTGGAGTACCGCGGCTATGACAGCGCGGGTATCGCCATCCTTGAGACGAACGGCGGCCTCTCCATCCACAAGCGGGCCGGCAAGCTGGAAACCCTCGCCTCCTCCATCGCCGACCGCTGGCCCAACGGGCAGGAAGGGATAGGCCACACCCGCTGGGCCACCCACGGCAAGCCCAGCGATATCAACGCCCATCCCCATGCCGACTGCACCGGCGACGTGGTAGTGATCCACAACGGCATCGTGGAGAACTACCTGGAGCTGAAGAGAGAGCTGGCGGCCGCCGGACACCGCTTCTCCTCGGAGACGGACACTGAGGTGATCCCCCACCTCCTGGAGCAGTACCTGAGCGAGGGCGAGGAGCTGCTGGTGGCCCTCCGAAAGACGATCGCACGACTGGAGGGCGCGCACGCCATCGTAGCGATGAGCCGCTCGGAACCAGGGACACTGGTGGCGGCACGGGTGGGCAATGCGGGAGGCATCGTCATCGGTCATGGGGGCGGCGAAAACTTTCTAGCCAGTGACCTCCCTGCCCTCCTCCCCCACACCCGCCGCGTGGGCTTCCTGAACGACCGCGAAGTAGCCCGGGTCACCGCCGCCGGCGTCTCTTACTGGGACCGTGACGGCCGGCCTCTGGAGCGCGAGCTCCAGGAGGTCCCGTACGACCCTGTCTCCGCAGCCAAAGGGCCCCACAAGCACTTCATGCTCAAGGAGATATTGGAGCAGCCGGAATCCATCCTGGACACCATCCGCGGTCGCGCCCAGTTCCAGCCGCCTAGCGTTCATCTGGATGATATCCCACTGAGCCCGCAGCAGCTTACCGGGGTGCGGAGGGTGATCCTCGTGGGGATGGGAACGAGCCTGCATGCAGCGATGATCGGGCGGCACTACATAGAGCGCATCGCCGGGATTCCCGCTGAGGTGGACAACGCCTCCGAATACCGCTACCGCGCACCCATTATCGGACCCGATACGCTGGTCGTGTCGGTGGGTCAGTCGGGAGAGACGGTGGATACCCTGGCTGCGATGGAGGAGGCGAAGCCAAAGGGAGCGCTCCAGATCACCATCTGCAACGTCGTGGGCAGCCAGGCCACGCGCGTCGCCGATGGCGTGGTCTACACCCGCTGCGGACTGGAGATCGGCGTAGCCAGCACGAAAACGTTCACCGCCGCAGTGACGGCGCTCTACCTGCTAGCCTGCTACCTGGGACAGGCGCGCGGCCTGATCGATCGCGAGCGGATGGGAGGGCTCCTGGAGCCGCTGGCGCGGGTACCCTACCTGGCCGGCGAGATCACCAAGCGGGAGGCAGAGTTCGAGCGGCTGGCCCACGAGTTTCACCGCTACAACAACTTCCTCTACCTGGGCCGCGGCATCCAATTTCCCGTGGCTATGGAGGGCGCCCTCAAGCTGAAAGAGATCAGCTACATCCACGCCGAGGGCTACCCCGCCGGCGAGATGAAGCACGGGCCCATCGCTCTCATAGACCGGGAGATGCCGGTCATCGCCATCGCGCTCAGGGATGAGATGCACGACAAGATGATGAGCAACATCGAGCAGGTGAAGGCGCGCGAGGGGACCGTGATCGCCCTCGGCTCGGAAGGGGATGATGAGCTGGCCGCCAAGGCGGACTATGTCATCCGCGTGCCGGAGGCATCACCGCTGCTCTCGCCCATCTTCACCGCCATCCCTCTCCAGCTCTTCGCCTACCACATCGCCGTACGCCGCGGCTGTGACGTGGATCAGCCGCGCAACCTGGCGAAGACCGTCACCGTCGAGTAGACGGACGCTGCGCCGTAGACAAGCCTGGCGGGTTCCTCCCATAGCCTGCGTCTATCCGTCCTCACCTGAGCGATTCAATGGACAAATATTGACGTCGCGGGTATAATTGCTCTGTTGTGCCAAGCTGGCCGTGCGGCGCGTCATCAAGGAGGAATACCTGCTTGAAGCCGGGTTTGAATGCACTGTGGGCAATCGGCTCTAGACCGTCACCCCATACCTACATTCGGACAGCCGCACGCTGATGGGTGGTGGACACGCAGTGGGCAGCACGAATTATATCTACCGGTTCCGCGAGGGCAGCGCGGATATGCGGGACTTGCTGGGCGGCAAGGGCGCCAACCTGTGCGAGATGGCCCGCTTGGGCCTGCCAGTACCGCCCGGCTTCGTAATCACCACCGAGGCCTGCCGCGAGTACTACCGCATCGACGGCGCTCTCCCCGAGGGCCTGTGGGAGAGCATCCACCAGCACGTCGCCGAGATTGAGGAGGCCGTGGGCCGCCGCTTCGGCGATCCCGCCAACCCCCTCCTCGTTTCGGTCCGCTCCGGCTCCAAGTTCTCGATGCCGGGGAT